>RGZZ01000001.1 GCA_010028905.1 Pseudomonadota bacterium
CAGATCGTGCACGATCTGCTCGTCGTCGGTCGCAAGTCGGGCGTCGAGCAGATCACGCCCTGCTTCCGCGGTGAGATCCCAGGCGGCTTTCACGATCAGTGTGGCCACGGCGAGCGCGGCAACCGGGTCGACCCAGCTCAGCGAGACGGTGGGCCAGAGGTTCTTTCCGACGGTGATGACGCCAAGGCCAGCCATGACCCCCGCGGAGGTGTAGACATCTGTGCGAAGATGCCAGGCATCCGCGCGCAGGGCGACAGAATCGGTCTCCTGCGCGATCTTGAAGAGCTTGCTCGATACCGCGAGGTTGGCCGCGGCGGAGACCGCCATGACCACGATTCCCAGGAATGGCGACTCGATGGGCTCAGGCTGCATGAGCTTGTGCAGCGATTCGAACATGATCCAGCCGGCACCGAGGAAGATGAGCAGCGCTTCAGCCACACCGCTCACGTTCTCTACCTTGCCATACCCGTAGGGGTGACGCTCATCTGCGGGAGCGTGGGCGTAGCGGACGGCCGCAAGCGCAATGAACGAGGCGATGAGGTCGACACCGGAGTGCACGGCTTCAGACACGACCGCCACCGAACCGATGAAGATGCCCACTGCGAGCTTTGCGATCACGAGCGTGGAGTTCGATATCACCGAAAGGGTTGCGACGCTGCGCTTCTTGCGCTCGATCTCGCGTTGATCGGGGGGAGGTGGATTCAGCATTGCTTCACGTGCACGGCCAGCCCTCCGAGGGAGGTCTCCTTGTAGCGTCGCTGCATGTCACGCCCGGTCTCGAGCATCGTCTCGATGACCTGGTCGAGCGAGACGCGGTGCTTTCCGCTTTCCTGGAGGGCGATGCGGCACGCGTTGAGGGCCTTCACCGCGCCCATGGCGTTGCGCTCGATGCAGGGGATCTGAACAAGCCCGCCCACTGGATCGCACGTGAGCCCGAGGTTGTGCTCCATTCCGATCTCGGCGGCCTTCTCGACGTGGTGGTTGTCACCGCCCTGTGCGGCGGTCAGGCCTGCGGCGGCCATCGAGCAGGCCACGCCCACCTCGCCCTGACAGCCCACCTCCGCGCCAGAGATGGAGGCGTTCTCCTTGTAGATGGTTCCGATCACCGCGGCGGTGAGAAAGTATCGAAAGAGCCCGGCCTCGTCTGCGCCGGGCACGTAGCGCATGTAGTAGTGCGCCACGGCGGGGATGACTCCCGCGGCGCCATTCGTCGGCGCGGTCACGACCTGCGCGCCGGCCGCGTTCTGCTCGCTCACCGCGAGGGCGCAGGCGTTCACCCAGTCGAGGGCTTCGAGGGTGTCGAGGTACGGGCCGCATTCGACGTGGCGCTCCATGTTCGGCGCGCGTCGCATCACGTGCAGGCCGCCCGGGAGCTCGCCTTCGGTGCGCAGCCCGCGTCTCACGCAATCCTGCATGACCTGCCAGATCCGGCGCAGCCAGGTGTGGATCTCGTCGAGGGAATGCAGTGCCTTCTCGTTCTCGAGTCCCACCTCCCAGATCTGAAGCTGGTTTCGGTTGGCGATTTCGACCAGTGCCGCGGCGTTCTGGAACGGGTAGGGGACCGAGGGGAACGAGGACGCGGATCTGTCTTCGCCTTCGCGCACGATGGCGCCACCGCCCACCGAGTAGTAGCCCTGGGAGAGGAGAGGGGTGCCCGTCGCGTCAAGGGCGTCGAGGCGCATGCCGTTTGGATGGAGGGGCATGCGCTCGCGCTTGTGATAGTGGATGTGACGATCATGCTCAAAGGGCACGGGGTGGCTGCCGTGTAGCAGAAGGGTCTTCTGGGCAGCGATCTCGGCCATCAGGGGCTCGACTGCGTCGGGATCGACCTTCTCAGGAGCGTGACCGGAGAGCCCCAGCACGACCGCGCGACCCGTGCCGTGTCCTGCGCCGGTCAGGCCCAGCGACCCGTACAGGTGCGTTTCGAGCCGCGCCACGCGGTTCAGCAGCCCCTGGTCTGCCAGCATCTCGACGAAGTGATGCGCGGCGCGCATCGGACCCGTGGTATGGGAACTCGAAGGCCCGATGCCGACCTTGAAGATCTCGAACAGACTGGTTCTCAATGTGCCGTCTCCACAGTGAAGTGGTTTCTCCTCTGTCGCGCACACTCCCGCCGCGCGCTCTGCCCCCCTGTGACTCCGGCGTCGAGCTCAGCCCAGGTGCTGGCGAAGGAAGCCAAGGGTCATGTTCCAGGCTTGCACAGCCGCTTCCTGATTGTAGCTGGCGCGGGCGTCGCAGTTGAACCCGTGGTCGGCGTCTGAGAACTCGACGCTCACGAACGGCTTGCCCGCTCTTCGGAGTGGCTCTGTGGCAAGCGCCCGCGCGTCGAGGTCGATGAACCTGTCGAGCCCGCCCCAGAAGAAGAGCTGGGGGCCGTGAACCCGGGTGGCAAAGTCGTCGCCAGCAAATTTCCCCAGGTAGGCTGTGCTGCCGTAGTATGACACCGCGCACGCGAGGGGAAGCTGGGCGTTGGCCACCACGGAGAGAAGCCCGCCGAAGCAGAAACCAACCGCGGCGACGCGATGCGTGGGGCAGTTCTCGTTGAGCCATTGGTGCGCGGCCGAGAGGTCTGCGGCCATGCCCTCTGGCGTCGTTGCAAAGGCGTGCTTGCGTGCGCCGTCGAGGTCGTCGTACTGCCCCTGGAACCAGGGCGCCGTGCGGTGGAAGAGGTCGGGGGCGAGGGCGAGGTAGCCTTCTTGGGCAAATCGGTCGGTGACGTCCCTGATGTGGGAATTCACGCCGAACACCTCCTGGATCACGAGGATCGCTCCCCCTCTGGCATCTGCGGGGGCGGGGTAGGCCACGTGGGCTTCCATGAGAGTGCCGTCAGAGACGGGGATGGAGCGCTTCTCGTTCGTCATGGCCAGGGGCTTCCCCAGCCACCTTTTATTCCCTCCAGTGCCAGGCAGAGGTCGCGGAAGCCCACACGAGAGCGAAAACGCCCCTCCCGCACAGCAGGAGGGGCGTCTGGATCAGGACAGGCCTGACACGTCTCTTCTCAGAGGAAGTGGGTCAGCTGTCAGTGCTCCAGGAAGAGCGGTCCGGATACCGTGCAGCAGGGACATCCGGCGGGGTGCTTGTCTGCCTTGACGGTGGTGCAGCAGGGACATCCGGCGGGGTGCGACTTGGGACGGGCAGGGACGCAGCAGGCGCAGCCTGACCCGTGGGCCCCGAGGCGAACCGAGTCTTGATTCGGGGCGAGCCCGGCAGGTCGGTTGGCCGATGCAGTCGTTGCCGAGAAACGGGGAACGGCGGGAGAGGTTCCGACGCGAAGGTCTGTCATGGTCTTCTACCCTTTCTGCAATTCGAGGTCTTGCGCAGAGCGTAGCAGATCTCGAGACCCGGAGTGGTAGCGAAGATATGAACATCACGACACGCGCGCTTCACGATGGCGCAACCGGATGACGCGTTGGTCTTCAGTGGGTCGTCGGCGGAGCGTTCGCCTCGTTGGTGCGCACCGGCCGGATCAACGTCTTGTTGGCCCGCACATAGCATCCGAGGGCTTCACCGCTTGCGGCGCGCACCCGCATCCAGGGTCTTCCTCCGGCATCTCGCGCATTGATGAAGACCTCGTCTGCGCCCCCTCGGCCGACATCGGCCTGTATGATCGACCCTTTGGCAAACGTTCGCACAACACTCCCTCCTCCTGGGCGGGATCGCCCTTCCGCGCTCCGGCTCACCACCCGCCAGAGCGACCCGGGCATCAGGGTTCTCGCAGGAACCCTCCCCGTGACGTACCCCACGTTTCTCGCCCAGTCGCCGCGTGCGTCAGCACGAGGAGTTTCCTCGAGCGGCGCGCCATCCTGGGCGAATGCCGTCGAGCCCAGGCAGAGGGCACTTACCAGCGCGAACAAGAGTAGCAGTCGGTGCATGGCACGACCTCCGTTTCGTCGGGGATACGTTCGAGCTTCGTTGCTGTTGCTGTTCCGCAATGCCCTGCCAGCAGCGCCGGATTGTT
This sequence comes from Pseudomonadota bacterium, assembly GCA_010028905.1. NCBI lineage: Bacteria > Pseudomonadati > Pseudomonadota > Pseudomonadota bacterium. Next base: position 3,959 of record RGZZ01000001.1, read on the forward strand.
ACGATACGGAAACACATCGGCAACACGATCGGGGTGGGTTCACAATTCGTTTACAAGGCCGCGGTTGTCATCAGCCCCCGGTTTTCGTACCATGACATCATAGAAAGGAAGCAGCATGCGTATCGAGAGCCCGGTTTTGATCACCCAGGTGCCGTCAACGGTCTTTGGCGCGTACATCGCCCCCGTCTACGACGGTCTGCGCGAGCTGCTGCGTGAGCGATGCCTTCCCTCCTTTGTGGAGGTTCTCGTGATCAGCGCCCTGGGCATGTTCTGCGGTTTCATGCTCATCGCCTACGCCCTTCAGGCCATTCTCGTGGCGTGCGTCATGGCGGTGGGCACCACGTGGGGCATGGTTCTCGGGCTTCTTATGGATCGGCTCTACCAGGCGCAACTATAGCGCGCCGGAACCCTTGGAGCGATTTCCGATCAAACCAGGGGTTCGCGCTCCTTCTTGAGCCGCTCGTTCTCCTCGGCTTCGTGAATGATGCGCAGCAGGCTCTCTCCCTTGTACCGGCTCTCCATGATCTTCTGCTTCTCCTCGAGAGCGCGAACCTGAGACTCCAGGCGCGAGATGCGATCGCGAAGCATGTCGAAATCGCGGCGTGTGAATGACATCGCAGTGGTCCTCCGGCAAGAAGTGACGTGCGGCGCTGGCCACACGCTACAAGCGATGCGTTCGATCTGCCCGCACTGCAAATCCTGCCCGGGCGTTTCACCCGGATGTGGGCTACTGCTTCCAGAACTGCCAGAACGGGGGCGGCGGAGCAGGCGCCCGGGTCTCCCGGTTCAGATACCACCACCAGTTCTGTCGCGGTGGGTCATTGATGATCTGGTACTGCTTGAAGTTCGCCCAGCCGATCTCGTCGACGAGGGCCTGGGCACGCCGTCTCACCTCGTCATCGAGCTCGACGGTGCGCAGCCAGTGCGCGGAGATCTCCGTGCCCGCGGTGGTCAGCTCATCGAGCAGGTCTTGCACCTCGTCGCGATAGTACAGCACCATGGGGGCGGCGACCCCGTTCTCGCCGATGTTCATGACAAAGCGACCGTAGTCTTCGAGCACCTCATCGAGGTATTCGAGGGCTTCCTGGATCTCTTTCTTGCTCTTCAGGGGGGGCAGGGGTGCCCCATCGAGCGAGGGGTCGTCTTCGGGGCCGGGAGGCCCGTCTACCGCGGGACGAGCGCCTGGGCGTGACGCCTCCTGCTGCTTGCGGAAGGCGTCGAGGGCATCGCGCAGCTTCTGCTTCGGGTCATCTGCAGAATCGCCGTTGGCTGCCTCTGACGAGGGGGATGCGCTACTGGCGGGTCGCGAGGGGCTTGAGCGTCCGAGCAGGCCGCTCTCTCTCTCCTTCTGGCTGCGCTTCTCGCGCAGCCGCTCCCACATCTCGCGGTCATCCATCAGCGCGCTTCACGCCTCGCCAGGATTCCCTCGAGCATCACCAGATCTTCCGGCGTCGTGATCTTCAGGTTCTCGTAGTCGCCGAGCACGACCCGAACAGGTTTGCCCGCGTACTCGACGAGCATGGCGTCATCGGTGGCGCTGAACCCTGCTCCCTCGGCGGTGGCGTGGGCTGAGAGAAGGGTCTTCAGCGGGAAGACCTGCGGCGTCTGGGCCACCATCATCTGCTCGCGCGGGACGGTCTCGAGCACGACGTCTCCGGAAACGCGCTTCAGCGTCTCCTTCGCGGGCACGCAGAGCAGCGCCCCGCCTCCACTCGTGAGCGCTTCTGCGTCGGCGGCGTCGAACACCGCGCTGAGCCGTTCCGCGGTGATGAGCGGTCTGGCCCCGTCGTGGATCGCCACCAGAGGATCGCCCGCCGCGTCCTTGTCATGCGTCGCGACGTGACGCAGAGCGAGATGCACCGACTCCTGGCGCTCGCGCCCCCCGAGAATCACGGCGGCCACCTTGGTCAGACCCTCGGCGACGATCAGGGCGTGGTAGGTCTCCAGGTCGTCTTCTGACGCGGTGATGTAGATGCGCGCAACGCGCGGGTGGCTCTCAAAGGCACCCAGCGTGTGTGCGAGCACGGTGCGTCCGCCGGCTTCGAGGAGCAGCTTGTTTGTCGACGTGCCGGCCGCGGCCATGCGGCGACTTCGTCCGGCGGCGACGACGATGACGAGGAGGGTCGTCACGAAGAGCTGCCTCCGGCCACGGGCCGTAGCCGAGCGAAGACCATCTTGCCCGCATGGGTCTGGAGAACGCTTGTCACCTCTACCGTGACCTGGCTGCCGAGATGGCGGCGGCCCTCCTCGACGACGACCATCGTGCCGTCATCGAGGTAGCCCACCCCTTGCCCCGACTCCTTGCCTTCCTTCACGAGCTGCACCGCCATGGTCTCTCCAGCAAGGGCGACGGGCTTCACGGCGTTGGCCAGCTCGTTGATGTTGAGCACCTTCACGCCTTGCAGGCCGGCCACGCGGTTGAGATTGAAATCGGTGGTGACCAGCGTCAGCCCTCCTTCCTGGGCAAGTCGAACCAGCTTCGAATCGACGCCGCTCACGTCTGGCACGTCCTTGTCGAGGATCTGGGCGTTGTAGTCACGTTGCAGGGTCTCGAGCAGCCCGAGTCCGCGTCGGCCACGCGCGCGTTTTCGAGAATCGGAGGCGTCTGCCACCTGCTGAAGCTCTTCGAGCACGAAGCGGGGGACGAGGAGAGCGCCTTCCAGAAAGCCGGCGCGTGCGATATCAATGATGCGACCGTCGATGATGACACTCGTGTCGAGCAGCTTCGGCAGGCCGGGCTGCGCCAGTGAGATGAGGCTGTTGCGTGGCGGCATCAACGTGCTCATGGCGTGGGTAACGCCGACCCGCACACCGAAGAAGCCGCCGAGCCCCGCCCAGAACACCGTGAACACGATGACCAGGAGCGGCGCGAGCAGCGGGCCCAGATAGGGGATTCGCTGCAAGGAGAGGCTCGTGATGAGCAGGCTGGTGAAGAAGGCGACCACGAGCCCGAACACCAGGCCCACCGCGCCGAGCACGATCTGCTGCAGCGAGAGCTGCTCGAGGCGTATCGAGACAACGCCGATGACCCGGAGAAGCCATCGCGAGACAACGGGTGCGACAGCGAGCCCGAGCAGAATGCCCAGGCAGATGAGTGCAAAGCTGTTGAGAAGCCGCGCCGGAGGCGTCAGTCCGCCGTAGAAATCGCTGGTCGCCTGCGCGGCGCTCCAGCCCAGGAGACCGCCGAAGGTGGCGAGGATGACGCTGAGAATTGCTCGCACGGCATTGCCCACGCGGTCTCATCCTCCTCTCCGCCTGATTCCGGCGCCCTGTCGTCTCGTTCCCCGCCGTGACATCAGACTCGGAGAGGCGTTCACTTTCGTCGATGACAGGGGGCAGGGGGTGTGGGCGTCGTCTTCGCGCTCACGTGTCAATCATCGAACCATCTTCGTCGCTCTGGGGTTGGGAATCCTGGATGCCTGTGCGGTGCGCGCGCGCGCCATCTTGTTCCCGTGGCTTCGGCGGGGTCAGGCAGGCACGGAGGGCTTCACGGACAGTCTGCACCCCGTGCAGTCGCATCTCGCCGGTGTCGTGCAGACGAGCCTTCAGGTTCGAGGCGGGAAGGACGAGGTCGCGCACCCCCATGCGCGCGCATTCGGTGACTCTCTGCTGGGCGTGGGGCACGGCGCGTATCTCTCCCCCCAGGCCGATCTCCCCGATGACGGCAAACCCTTGCCTTATTGGCCGGTCGGTGGAGGTGGAGGCGATGGCCGCGACCACCCCGAGATCAGCTGCCGGCTCGTCGACCTCCATGCCGCCGGCGACGTTGACGAAAACGTCGGACTCTGAGAGGCGTAGGCGGCCGTGCTTCTCCATGACGGCCAGCAGCATCACGAGGCGATTGCTCTCGATGCCCGTGGCGCGCCTTGCGGGGGTTCCGAACGCGGCTTTGTTGCAGAGGGCCTGAACCTCAACGAGCAGGGCGCGGGTGCCTTCCACCACGGGGACCACGCACGACCCAGGGGCATCGCTGACCCGCTGGGAGAGGAAGAACTCTGATGCGTTCGGCACGTCGACAAGGCCCTGGCCCTGCATCTCGAACAGCCCGACCTCGCTTGTCGAACCGAAGCGGTTCTTCACCGCCTTCAAGATGCGATAGCTCTGCAGGCGGTCACCTTCGAAGTAGAGCACGGTATCGACGAGGTGCTCCATGACCCGGGGACCCGCCAGCGAGCCTTCTTTTGTGACGTGACCCACGATGACGAAGGTGACGGCGCTTCCCTTGGCAACGCGCATGAGCGCGGCCGTGCACTCACGCACCTGAGACACGCTCCCTGGGGCGGACTCGATGGTGCTCGTGAACATTGTCTGGATCGAGTCGATCAGCACGAGGCGTGGCGCGTGCTCGCTCACGCTGGCGCGCACGGCCTCGAGCTCGATCTCGGCAAGGAGGCGCAGGCGATCTGTCTCGACGCCGAGGCGCTCGGCGCGCATGCGAACCTGCGCCAGCGACTCCTCGCCGCTCACGTAGAGCACCTCGTGTCCGGCGCGGCCCACGCCTTCCGCGATCTGCAGCAGCAGGGTCGATTTGCCGATGCCAGGGGGGCCGCCGACCAGGATCAGGGAGCCCGGCACGATCCCTCCCCCGGCAACGCGGTCGAACTCCCCCACGCCGCTGCGGAAGCGGGAATGGCTCTCGAGCGCGACGTTGCTGAGTCGCACGGCCTTCTGACCGCCGCTGTTCGGTGACAGCGAGGCACCAGAGCGCCCCGACGGGGCGATCTCTTCTGCCAGTGAGCTCCAGGCGCCGCACTCGGTGCAGCGGCCTTGCCACTTCACCGAGACCGCGCCGCACTGCTGGCAGACGTAGCGGGTTCTGGGCTTCGCCACGAATCGCCCTCGCTTTCTTGTGTGCCGCCTCGCTCTTCATCAGGAGAACGAGACAAAGCAACGGGGCCCGAACGCTCGCGCACTCGGGCCCCGCCCTGTGGGGTGCGACAGGCGCTACTTCGCGCCCGCGGGCTCCTTCTCTTCGATCTCCTCGGCCTTCTTGCGCACGAACGTGAGCTTGTCGCCGTCGGCGCCCACCACGATGGTGTCGCCTTCCTCGAAGTTACCGCGAATGAGCTCTTCGGCCATCGGGTCTTCGACCATGCGCTGGATCGCGCGGCGCAGCGGTCTTGCACCGTACACCGGGTCGAAGCCCTCCTTGGCGAGCACGTCCTTGGCGGCCTCGAGCACGTTCATGTTGCGGCCCTGCGCCTTGACCTCTTTCTCGACCGAGGAGAGCATCAGGTCGACGATGCGCTTGATCTCTTCGTTCGAGAGCGGGTGGAAGACGAGGGTCTCGTCGAGGCGGTTGATGAACTCCGGCTTGAAGACCTTCTTCACCTCTTCGAGGATCTTCTTCTTCATGCGCTCGTACTTCACGCTGTCAGGGCCTTCGTCGCGGCCCTTGCGCAGGCCAAGGTCGCCCTCGACGCCCGTCATGGTGACACCGATGTTCGACGTCATCACGATGACCGCGTTCTTGAAGTCGACCTGGCGACCCTGGCTGTCGGTGAGGCGACCGTCTTCGAGCACCTGCAGCAGGAGGTTGAAGACGTCCGGGTGGGCCTTCTCGATCTCGTCGAGGAGAACCACCGAGTACGGCTTGCGGCGCACGGCCTCGGTGAGCTGGCCGCCCTCCTCGAAGCCCACGTACCCTGGAGGGGCGCCAACGAGGCGCGACACGGCGAACTTCTCCATGTACTCGGACATGTCGATGCGCACCATGGCGTCTTCGTCATCGAAGAGGAAGTCGGCCAGGGCTCTGGCCAGCTCGGTCTTGCCGACGCCGGTCGGGCCCAGGAACAGGAAGCTGCCGATGGGGCGCTTCGGGTTCTTGAGACCCGCGCGGGCGCGGCGGATGGACTTGGCGAGCACCTTGATGGCTTCGTCTTGACCGATGACGCGCTCGTGGAGGGAGTCCTCCATCTTGAGCAGCTTCTCGGTCTCTGCCTCGGCCAGCTTCTGCACGGGAATCTTGGTCCAGGTCGACACGATGTTGGCGATGTCGACGTCGGTCACCGTGTTGGTGCGGTTGCCCTTGTTGCTCTTCTTCTCTTGCCAGTCCTTGTCGAGCTCGTCCTTGCGCTTGCGGATCTTCTCCTCGCGCTCGCGGAACTGTGCCGCCTTCTCGTACTCCTGCGCCTTGATGACGGCCTCTTTCTCCTGGCGGATGCGTCGCAGCTCGCCTTCGACCTCGCGCAGCTCGGGCGGCGGGAGGGTGGCTTGCAGGCGAACGCGTGACGCCGCCTCGTCCATCACGTCGATGGCCTTGTCGGGGAGGAAGCGGTTGCTGATGTAGCGGTCGGAGAGCCGCGCCGCGGCATCGAGCGCCTCGTCGGTGATGCGCACCTTGTGGTGCGCCTCGTAGCGGTCACGCAGCCCCTTGAGGATCTCGATGGTCTCGTCGACGCTGGGCTCACCCACCTGGATGGGCTGGAAGCGGCGCTCGAGGGCCGAGTCTTTCTCGATGTACTTGCGGTACTCGTCGAGGGTGGTGGCGCCGATGCACTGCAGCTCGCCGCGGGCCAGCGCCGGCTTGAGGATGTTCGAGGCGTCGATGGCGCCTTCGGCGGCACCCGCGCCCACGATGGTGTGGAGCTCGTCGACGAACAGGATGATCTCGCCGGCGGCGGCGCGGATCTCTTCCATGACCCGCTTCAAGCGCTCTTCGAACTCGCCGCGGTACTTCGTTCCCGCAACCAGGCCGGCCAGGTCGAGGGCGATGACGCGCTTGTCGACGAGCAGCTCGGGCACTTCGACGCGGATGATGCGCTGGGCCAAGCCCTCGACGATGGCGGTCTTGCCGACGCCAGGCTCACCGATGAGCGCCGGGTTGTTCTTGGTGCGGCGCGAGAGCACCTGGATGACGCGCTCGATCTCGCTGGCGCGGCCGATCACGGGATCGAGCTTGTTGTCGCGAGCCAGCTGGGTGAGGTCGCGGCCGTAGCTGTCGAGGGTCGGGGTCTTGGTGCGCTCTTTCTGCGGGGCCACCGCTGTCTCGACGCCAAGCAGCTTGGTGATCTCGGCGCGGATCTTCGAGGGGTCGACGCCGAGGTTCGAGAGCACGCGGGCGGCCACGCCCTCGCCTTCGCGCACCAGTCCGAGGAGCAGGTGCTCGGTGCCGATGTAGTTGTGCGCCAGCGCGCGCGCTTCTTCGAAGGCGAGCTCGATCACGCGCTTGGCGCGGGGCGTGAACACCATCTCCTGCTGTGCGGTGGGTCCGCCCTTGCCGACGATGGCTTCCACCTCGGAGCGGACCTTCTGCAGGCCCACGCCCAGGTTCTCAAGGACCTTTGCGGCCACACTCTCCCCTTCGCTGATGATGCCGAGCAGGAGGTGCTCCGTGCCGATGTAGTTGTTGCCGAGACGCTGCGCCTCTTCTTGCGCCAGCACGATCGACCGTCTTGCCCGTTCAGTGAAAGGTTCCCACATGGTGTTCGAGCCTCCTTATGAGCCTTGGACGTGAGCTGTTGTGAAATGTTCTGTGGTGCTCGATGGAGAGCGAGGGTTGGGCGATGGCGGCTCCCTGGGAGCGGCCTGGATCGCGAGTCTCTTCAGGTTTCTTCTTTCAGTTCTTGTCGAATCCTTCGCGCCCGCATCATGTCGGCCTGCACCGTATCGGAGACCTCACCCATGAGAACCTGCAGGGTGGCTGGCCGAATGCTGACGAGAAGGTCGTTGAGGCGTGCGCGGCTGATCGGGGGGAGCACTTCCAGCTCGACCCCCAGGCGCACCATGGACAGCAGCTCGAGGGCCTCGTTCGCGCTCACCACCTGTGCATGCCGGAGGATGCCCAGGGCGCGCCAGACCTTGTCCCCGAGCGGGACCGGGAATTCGCGGCGCAGCTTCTGGCGGGCGTTCTGCTCCTGCTCCACGATGCGCTCGGCGATGCCTCGGACCTTGGCGGCGAGGTCTTCCTCACGGGGGCCCAGGGAGATCTGGTTGGAGATCTGGATCAGGTTGCCTTGTACACCGGTGCCCTCACCATACATGCCGCGCACGGCCAGGCCCACCTGTCCCACGATCTGCGCCTTGATGGTCTCGAGGGCGTTGACGAGCGCGAGGGCGGGCAGGTGGAGCATGACCGAAGCCCGCAGCCCCGTTCCGATGTTGCTCGGGCACGCGGTAACGTAGCCGAGGCGCTCGGTGTAGGCAAAGTCGAGATGGGCCTCGAGAGCGTCGTCGAGCGCGCTCACGGTCTCCCACGCGAGCTCGGTGTTCAGGCCCGGCAGGAGGCACTGCAGGCGAAGGTGGTCTTCCTCGTTGATCATCACGCCCAGCACGCCGCGTGGGCCGAGCACCACGCCGCGCGCCGGTCCTCCCTGGCCTACGAGGCTCGCCTGCAAGGGGCTCACGAGATGCTTCTCCACGAGGGTGTGCAGCTCGATGGGCGAGAGCGCGGCCATGTCGATGGTGAAGAAGTCGTTGAACCAGGGAGAACCTTCGACGATGGCCGCCACCCTGTCGAACACGCTGCGCAGCTCCTCGGGGGTGGCCACCGAAGGAAAGCGGTGGCCGCCAAGGTTGCGCGCGATGCGGACGCGGCTCGAGATCACGATGTGGTCGAGGGGGCCGCTTCCGCGGATCCAGTCGAGGTCGAGCGAGCGCACGGCGTCTCGAGGGGTCGAGCAGCCCGCGCTGACGCGCCTCACCCGCAGCGTGGGGAGACCGTCGGACGTCGCTTCCGGGGGGGCGTCGGTCTCGCGCACGGTCTCTTCCTCGGTGTGAGGCGGGCCTTGCAGCGTCTCGCTCTCGGAGGAGGGGGTGTCAGCGGGGGGCTGCGTCATCGGTCAGCTCCTTCTCGAGTGCGCGAATCTCGTCTCGCAGCCGCGCGGCGTCTTCGAAGCGCTGCTCTTTCACGGCCCGATCGAGGTCGACGCGCAGGCCTTCGATGACGCGGCGCTGCTTGAACGTGGTCCCGGTTCGCGCGGGGGTCTTGCCGGCGTGCTGCACAGTGCCGCCCTGGGCGCGTCGCAGGATGATCTCCATCTGGGGGCTGAAGGCGTTGTAGCACTCGGCGCATCCGAGCATGCTGGTGTGCTGGAACTGGTGGAACGTGTAGCCGCAGTGGGCGCATCGCGAGGGCCCGGGAAGCGTGCTTGAGCCGTGCGCGGGCGCGAGCATGCCGCCCAGGAGCGCAAAAGGCGCTGGGGACGGAACCGGGGGCGCGAGCATGCCGCCGTATCGCTGCCCACAGATCTGGCAGAGCGATCGCTCCATGGTCTGCCCCTGGTTCATGAACTGGAACTTCATGACCACAGGCCGTTTGTGGCACTCGTCACACAGCATGCGATGGGGTTGCGTCTCCCGTTCCAGCGCGAGGTGCGCTCGCGCTTGACGATATGATTCCCACCCAGCGGCGCTCAACCTCCTTCCCCCGAAGCCGCCAGATGGTGCTCGCGTGATGCCGTGGTGCTGAGCGGAGGCGGCGCCGGTCGTTTCCCGTGCTCGCTGCGGCGCTGCTCTGTGAGGAAGGCGTGCGTGCAGTGCTGACAGGTCGCGATTGCGCATTTCGGTTTTGTGTTTTTTGGCTTGGCTGCAGCGTTTTGTTGATGTGTATATAAAATATCGTTGCTGTTGCAGTGTTTTTTGCGTGTGTCGTTTATTCCAGGCCAGACAACGCATTGCGTTCGTGGGTAAGGTTATCGAGGGGTGAGGTGAGGCAGGAACGGACGGTGCCCTGCCGAAGCACGCGCGCTCAGGGCCACGCGCCATGCGGCCCGCTCACACAACCTGGAGGACTGAGAAATGACCATGACCGATACGCGCGGCAACGCCATTGCCGCAGCCATCGCCTGGACCGAGAACGCCGCGAACTCGCGCTCCACCATCGACCGCGTCGACGAGTTCTTCGGTGCCGATGTGTTCAACGAGGCTGAGATGCGCCAGCGCCTGCCCAAGAACGTGTACAAGTCGCTGATGCGCACCATCGAGCGCGGCGAGCCCCTTACGCCTCAGATCGCCGACGTCGTCGCCTCTGCCATGAAGGACTGGGCCATCGAGAACGGCGCCACCCACTACACGCATTGGTTCCAGCCGCTCACCGGAACAACCGCCGAGAAGCACGACGCCTTCATCATTCCGGACGGGCACGGCGGCATGCACTTCTCCCTCTCGGGCTCAGAGCTCTCCCAGGGCGAGCCAGACGCCTCCAGCTTCCCGAGCGGCGGCCTGCGCGCCACCTTCGAAGCCCGCGGCTATACCGCGTGGGACTGCACCAGCCCCGCCTTCCTCGTGCGTGGCAAGAACCACGTCACCCTCGTCATCCCCACCGCCTTCGTGTCGTGGACGGGCGAGGCGCTCGACCACAAGACGCCGCTGCTGCGCTCGATGGACGTGCTCAGCCACCATGCCATGCGCATCCTGAAGCTCTTCGGCGCCGCCGAGGGCGTGCACCGCGTGCACACCACGCTGGGCTGCGAGCAGGAGTACTTCCTGGTCGATCGCAACCTCTACTTCGCGCGCCCCGATCTGGTGACGTGCGATCGCACGCTGTTCGGCGGTCGCCCTCCCAAGGGCCAGCAGATGGAAGACCACTACTTCGGCTCCATCCCTCCGCGCGTGCTGGCCTGCATGGCCGAGGTCGAGCGCGAGCTCTACCGCGTGGGCGTTCCCGTGAAGACCCGCCACAACGAGGTTGCTCCTGGGCAGTACGAGATTGCGCCCTACTTCGAGGTGACCAACGTGGCCACTGACCATCAGATGCTGGTCATGGAGACGTTGCGGCGGGTGGCTCCGCGCTACGGCCTGCAGGCGCTGCTGCACGAGAAGCCGTTCGCCGGTGTGAACGGCTCGGGCAAGCACAACAACTGGTCGATGGCCACCAGCACTGGCGTGAACCTGCTCGACCCGCAGGACGACACGCACACCAACCTGCAGTTCATGGTCTTCCTGTGCGGTGTCATCCGCGCGGTCGATCTCCACGGCGATCTCATGCGCATGGCGGTGGCCAGCGCTGGCAACGATCATCGGCTCGGCGCCAACGAGGCGCCTCCCGCCATCATCTCCATCTTCCTCGGCGATCAGCTCACCGACCTCATCGAGCAGCTCGAGAAGGGGGCACCCAAGAGCACGCTCAAGGGAGGCACGCTCGATCTCGGCACCAGCACACTGCCCACGCTCCCCCGACACGCGGGCGATCGCAACCGCACCTCGCCGTTTGCCTTCACCGGCAACAAGTTCGAGTTCCGCGCGGTGGGGTCGTCGCAGTCGGTGGCCTGGCCGAACACGGTGCTCAACACCATCGTGGCCGAGTCACTCGACTTCCTCGCCACCGAGATCGAGAAGGCCGCGGGCGACAAGCCGGTCACCGAGGAGCGCCTGCGCGACGTCATCCTGCCAATCCTCCAGAAGCTCATCCGCAAGCACAAGCGCGTGGTCTTCAACGGCGACAACTATACCGAGGAGTGGCATGCCGAAGCCCAGCGCCGGGGTCTGCCCAACCTCAAGGACAGCCTGCAGGCCTTCCCGCCGCTCACCACCGCGCGCAACATCGAGCTGTTCGAGAGCTACAAGGTGCTCAACCGGTCGGAGGTCGAGAGCCGAAGCCACATCTTCATCGAGAAGTATGCCAAGGAGCTCAAGATCGAGGCCGAATCGATGATGCTCATCGGGCGGCAGCTGATTCTCCCTGCGGTGCTGCGCTATCAGACCGAGCTGGCCCAGAACATCCAGCAGGTCGAGGCGGTGGACGGTGATGCCAGTGCCACTCGTGCGCACTTCAAGGAGTACGGCAAGCAGGTGAAGGCGTTCGTCGAGGCGCTCGAAGATCTGCGCAAGGCCGACAGCCACCACGACGACAATGCCACCAAGCACGCCAAGTGGCTCAAGACCAAGGTGCTGCCCATCATGCAGCGCGTGCGTGAGGCAAGCGATCTGCTCGAGGCCAGCGTGCCTGCCGATCTCTGGCCGTTGCCGTCGTATCGAGAGCTGCTCTTCGTCAAGTGAGGCGCATCGTCGCCCTTGTCGCCCTGGGCGCTCTCACCGTCGCCGCGCTTGCGCGACCGGCGGTGGGCGTGCCTGAGGCGGCGGCCGTGGTGGCGCAAGCGCGGGCGGCCTCCTCGCTCGTCGATCTCATCGCTGATCTGGGCGACGTCAACCCCACGGTGCGTAAAGCCGCGTCGCAGAAGCTCGCACTCATGTCTCGCGTCACCGTTGTGGCGCAGGCGGTGGCCCTGGTGACCGGCAAGGCACAGGCCTCCGAGAGCGAATCTCGCATGTTCAGTCCCGCGTCGGTGGCGCTCGACCTCATCGTTCGCCTCGACCCGACACGAGCCGAGGCGCTCGCCCTCGACCAGGTCGAGACGAACGACCCGGATCTGCGCGAGACCTCGGCCGCCATCGTGGCCCGTCTCGAAGACGCCAGAGCCCTGCCGTTCCTCGTTCGGGCGCTGCGTGACTGGGGGGGAGAGTCGGTCGCCGGTCTTCGGCCTGTGATTCTTGGGCTCAGCCAGGGAGGCCGGGCCGAGACGCCGGAAGCACGCGCGGTCATCGTCTCGGTGCTCGAGACGAAGTCGCTGCCGGCGCGTCAGGCGCGCTTCGTGTACCCCAATGATCACGAACCGCCCCAGGAAGGCGATCGCTATCGCTGCTGGCTCTTCAAGGGCGACGCCTGCCTCGGGCTGGTGGTTCGCCATCCTTTTCCCGAGGCGGAGGCGGGCGTGCGTCGCTCCCTTCTTCTCGACGAGCTCCGCACAGGAGCCGCTCTCGCTCTGGCGCGTCTCGACCTCCCCGATGCCGGAAATGAGATCCGGGCGTGGCTCGGGCGCGACAACAACGTCGAGCGACGGCTGGGCCTCTACCGCGCGCTGTTCGTCCTGGGGAAGGACGAGACCGCCGATCGCCTTGCCGCGCGCGACCTGTTCACGTCGACACAGGCTCCCTCTCCCGCGTGGATCGAGGGGTTGCGGGCCATGGTCGATCTGTTCTCTCGTCGCGCTGACGTCCCCGCGCTGCGCATCGTATCGTCGTGGAAGCTTCGCGGGGAAGCCGCGTCCATTCGCGCGGTTGCGCTCGATGCGATGAAGGCCGCCCACGCGGATGTGTACGCGCGGGTCCTTGGCAGCGACTACAGCCCGCCCGGCGACGGGGCGTCGGCATCGCCTCGACGCGAGCGCTGAGGCGTCTCCACAGCCGCAGTCGCGCGTGCGACGGCTTCTTTCGCGGTGTCGAGCCACGTCACCGTCCCATGGTTGCGAAACCAGGTGGTCTGCCGCTTGGCGAACAGCACGATGGCCTGCTCCAGCGCGGTAGTCATCTGCTCTCTCGACAGCTCTCCCCGCAGGTGGCGGCTCACCCATCGGTACTCGAGCCCGAGGTCCTCGAGGCGCGCGTGGGTGACGCCCTGCGCGAGCAGGCCTTCGACCTCGGCCACCATGCCCTGCTCCAGCCGCGCTGCGAGGCGCGCGTGGATGCGGTTGCGAAGGTCGTCGCGCTCCACCCGAGGGCCGAGCACGGTGGCTCGCCACGGCAGCGTGACGCGGGCGCGCAGCGATTCCGCCGTGCCCGTCTCGCGCACGACCTCGATGGCCCGCATCAGGCGGCGTGGGTTTCGCATGTCGACCGTGTGGGCTGCGTCCGGATCGAGGGTCAGCAGCTCTGAGGCGAGGGCCTCGAGGCTGAGGCCTTCCAGTCGGGCGCGCAGAACAGGATCGGGGGGCACGGCAGGAACGACGAGGCCGTCGAGCAGCGCGCTCACGTAGAGCCCGGTTCCGCCCACGAGAACGGGCACGCGTCCGCGAGCGGCCGCATCTGCCACCGCGTCGAGCGCGAGGGCCTGGTATTGCGCCATGGTGACGACGACGTGGGGGGGGGAGATGTCGATCATCCAGTGGTCGATGCCGCGAGAGACAAACGGGGCGACGACGAAGCGCCCGCCCAGCGACTCGACAGCGCGCCCTCGCGCCGTGTCGAGATGTCCCTCGACCTTACCGCTGCCGAGGTCGAGCCCCGCGTAGATCTGACGAGAGTCTGCCGAGATGATCTCGCCGCCAATGGCTCGTGCGATGTCAATGCCCCAGTCTGATTTTCCGCTTGCTGTCGGGCCCACCACGGCAATCAGGGGAAGGTTGTGGGGAATGCGGCTCAAGGCCGCCATCATGGGGTGGCTCATGGGGGGGCGATTCTTGTCAATGGGGCTTTCTTTCGGATATGTTCTCCACGCCGTGCTGCGCTCTTTCTTCGACGCGATCAGACCTTGTGTGATGGCCTTCCTGTTCATCGCCCTTGGAACCTGCTCGATGCTTCAGGCTCCCCCCACGGCGACCACGGACGCCATCGCCGCGACCTTCTTCCTGCTCGTCATCGCCATCGTTGCGGACCGGTACGGTGCAGACAGCGCCTGCTTCGCTGCCGGCATGTCGGGGGTGACCTGGACCCTGTTCTTCCTCCGCCCTGAGAGCTTCGGGAACCTGCAGATCGACGAGATGGTTCCCGTTGGCGTGTTCTGCACGGTCGGGCTGTGGACCGGGCTGATCACGGTCAAGCTGCGCCGTCAGAAGCAGCTGGCGGAGGAGCGCGAGCGCGAGACCGACAGCCTCTATCGCCTCACCTTGTCGATTCTGGCGACCACGCGCCTCCAGGAGGCGGCGAAGGTGCTGATCGACAGCCTCGGCGGAGCAGGGGAGTGCACCCTGCTCAGTGTCGAGGACGACGGCGCGATCAAGCCGGTTGTGGGTGACCTGCCTCTCGATGAGGCGTCGCTCAGACGCGTCCAGCAGGCCGTATCGACGGGCGCGGAGGTTCGCGATGACGGGGTCGAGCCGCCGCTGCATCACCTTCCCCTTCAGGTAGGCGGTCAGAAGATGGGGGCGCTTACCGTGCGCGATGTGCAGCGCGGCGCGAGCCCCACGCCACAGATGTTCGCTGTTGCGGGGCACGCGGCCATGGCCCTCCATCGCCATCGCCTCGAGCGCTCGGCCGTCGAGGCCCTTGCCAGGCTCGAGGCCGAGCGCCTGAAGGCGTCGCTCCTTGCGTCGGTCTCCCATGACCTGCGAACGCCGCTCGCCTCGATCAAGGCCGCGGCGAGCGGCATCGTGCTCGAGGATGTTGCGGTGGACGAAGAGGGCAGAAAGACCCTGGTCGAGCGCATCATTGCCAGTGCTGATCGCCTTGACGGTCTCGTGAGCAACCTGCTGAGCATGTCGCGCCTCGAGGCCGGCGCGTGGAAGCCGGCAAAGGAGCTCTTCCCCTTCTCGGAGATCGTGGCCGGCGTGCTCGGACGTTTCTCGGAGCGCGAGGCCTCGCGTATCATCGTCGATCTCCCGGAAGACCTCCCGCTGGTCCCACTTGACGGCGTGCAGATCGAACAGGTGGTCTGGAACCTCATCGAAAACGCTTTCAAGTATGTCCCGGGCGCGTCTCCCCTGCTGCTGCGAATCCGCTGCCGCGGTGCCCGGGTCGAGGTCATCCTGCGCGATCACGGCGCCGGGATCCCCCGGGGGGAAGAGCGTCGCATCTTTCAGAAGTTCTATCGCGCGCATCGCGGCGGTGAGCGCGGAGCCCCCGGGGTGGGCATGGGCCTGGCCATCTGTCGCGAGATCGTGGAGGCCCACGGCGGTGAGATCACGGCCGCAAACGCTCCTGGCGGAGGTGCGGTCTTCACCTTCTTCCTGCCGCTCGAGGAGAAAAAGGAGGCGAAGTCATGTCTGGTCGAGGCAAATCAGTCCTCATCGTAGACGACGAGGCCGAGATATGCAGCTCTCTCGAGATGGCGCTGCGACCTCGCGGGTATGAGGTGCGCTCGGTGGAGAGCGGAGAGCAGGCGCTCGATTCGGCGCTCGAGCGTCCGCCCGACCTCGTGATCCTCGACCTGTCGCTGCCCGGCATGAACGGTCTCGAGGTGTGCAAGCGGCTGCGCGAGCACTCGCAGGTGCCCATCATCGTTCTCTCGGTGCGCAGCGCTGAGTCTGACAAGATCACGGCGCTCGATCTCGGGGCCGATGACTACGTCACCAAGCCCTTTGCCCTGGGCGAGCTTCTTGCGCGCATGCGCACGGCCTTTCGACACGCCGCGGCGGTGGAGTCAGAGCGGTCGGTGTATGAGTTCGACGGGCTGAAGGTGAACTTCACCCTTCGGCAGGTCACGGTGCAGGGACGTGATGTGCGTCTCACCCCGAAGGAGTTCGATCTCCTTCACTACTTCATCCAGCACGCCGACAGCATCGCGACCCACGCAAACCTCCTCGCCGCGGTCTGGGGCGACGAGTACCGCGAAGACAAGCCCTTGCTCCGCGTCCACATCGCAAACCTCCGCCAGAAGCTCGAGCCCAATCCGTCGCGTCCCACGTTCATCGTGAACGAGCCAGGCGTGGGATATCGCTTTCGAACATCCGCCACAGAGTAGGGTCTCCCCCCTTGTCTTCGACGGGGGGACGCGTGATAACAAAAGTTAAACCATTCATATGATCGGATGGAGATGACGCATGCAGATCCCTGATTCCACGTCCGCCGCCCAGACCGCCAGACTGTCCTCTCGCGCCGCGACGCCTTCTGAGTCGGTCGCCGCTCCTCCCGAGGTATGCGATCGGGTGCAGGTGTCGTCTCCCGCGCCCGCGCGAGCCGCGTCCGCCGCATCGGCGAAGCCTGCGCCTGTCTCCGAAGCGCCGGCCCCCGTGGCACAGAAGGCGGCCGAAGCACCGATGGCCCTCATCGCATCGTCGACAGCCAGAGCTGAGGCCCAGGCCGCGCCTCGCGTGCTCCTGGCCGAAACAGCGGTTCCGACGGCCTCGGCGTCCCTGCTGGGGCTTGCGCCCGCATCGTCCCCACCTGATGTGAAGCCCACCAGCGCGGGATTCGATCTCTCGAACCTCGACCCGAGCGTGAAGCCGAGCGAGAACTTCTTTCGCTACGCCAATGGGGGCTGGATCGACAAGAATCCCATTCCCGCCGAGTTGCCTCGCTGGGGGCGCTTCCTCGAGCTCAACGAGAGCAACGTGCGCATCTGCAACGACATCATGCGCGATGCCTCCGCCGCAGCCCTCACAGCATCCAAGGGCAGCGACCTCCAGAAGATGGGCGACTTCTACGCCAGTGGCATGGATGAACAGGCCATTGAAGCGGCGGGCCTGACGCCGCTGCAAGCCTCGCTCGACGCCATCGACAAGATCAGCAGCCTCGACGAGCTTCGCCGCGCGGTGGCCGATCTGCACGCCAGCGGTGTCAACGCGTTCTTTGCCATCGGATCGACACAAGACGCCAAGGACAACACCCAGGTCATCGGCGAGGTCGACCAGGCGGGGCTCGGGCTGCCCGACCGCGACTACTACTTCAAGACCGATGAGAAGTCGTCTGCGATTCGTGCCGCGTACGTCGATCACATGGCGAAGACGTTCGAGCTCATGGGAGACAAGCCAGAAGACGCTCGCGTCAATGCCGAGACCGTCATGGCCCTCGAGACCGAGCTCGCGGCCCATTCCCGCACCCGCGTGCAGCTGCGCGATCCGGAAGCCAACTACAACAAGACCGATCGCGCGGCGCTGAGCGCCCTCACCCCGAACTTCGACTGGAACGGCTACCTGGCTGACGTGGGCATCGCAGACGTGAAGGAGCTCAACGTGGGCCAGCCCGAGTTCTTCCAGGCACTCGACAGCGTGCTGGCCACGCGTCCTCTCGGCGATCTCAAGACCTACCTGCGATGGCATCTCATCGACTCCAGCGCGGGCAATCTCTCGAAGGCGTTCGTCGACGAGAACTTCCACTTCAAGGGAACCGTTCTCAGCGGCACGCCCACCATCCGACCTCGCTGGAAGCGCGTCGTGGGTGCGGCTGACGGCGCCATCGGCGACATCGTCGGAAAGGCCTATGTCGAGAAGACCTTCCCGCCCGAGGCCAAGGCCCGCGTGGGAGAGATGATCGACAATCTCAAGGGCGCGTTCCGCGAGAGCCTGCAGAACCTGTCTTGGATGAGCCCCGAGACGCGGACCAAGGCCATCGAGAAGATGGACGCCTTCACCGCAAAGATCGGCTATCCGGACAAGTGGAAGGACTACAGCGATCTTGAGATCAATCGGGGGCCCTTCGTGCTCAACGTCATGGCCGCCAACCGCCATGCGTTCGCCCAGGACCTCGCCAAGATCGGCAAGCCGGTCGACCGCACGGAGTGGCACATGACGCCACAGACGGTGAACGCCTACTACAACCCCCTCCAGAACGAGATCGTGTTCCCCGCGGGCATCCTGCAGCCGCCCTTCTTCAACTTCGCGGCCGATGACGCCGTGAACTACGGGGGCATCGGTGCGGTCATCGGGCATGAGATGACGCACGGCTTCGATGATCAGGGAGCGCAGTTCGACGGCGAGGGAAATCTCAAGAACTGGTGGACTGACAGCGACCTGGCCAACTTCCATCAGCGCACTGACGCCGTGTCGGCGCTCTTCGACACCTTCGAGGTAGAGCCCGGGCTCCACATCAACGGCAAGCTGGTGACCGGAGAGGCGACGGCCGATCTGGGCGGTGTCACGCTCGCCTATCGCGCCTTCGAGCGTTCGATGGAGGGGCGTCAGCGGCCGGACAACATCGACGGGTTCAGTCCCGAGCAGCGCTTCTTCCTCGGGTTCGCCCAGATCTGGGCGGGAGCGCAGCGTCCCGAGTACACCCGGATGCAGGTCACCACTGACCCTCACCCGTACGCTCCCTTCCGGGTCAACGGTACGCTCGAGAACCTGCCTGCGTTCGCAGATGCGTTCAACGTGAAGCCGGGCGATCCGATGACGCTTCCTCCGGAGAAGCAGATCCAGATCTGGTAGTGCGGCCTCGATACAGAAAGCATAAAGGGCGCCTCGACGAGGCGCCCTTTTTCATGTCTGTCTTTCGGGGAGGTGGGTCTGGCCGTGTGCGAGGAGACGGCCGGAAGAGACTCAGTGGAAGAGGCCGAACACGCCGCCAACAGCGCCGCCGATGACACCGCCCACGGCGAACCCGACGAGTGCCCCTGCCTTGGTGCCGACACCGAGGTAGCGCTCTTCGAGCGTCGAGGCGGCCAGTCCGGCTGCGCCACCGATCATCAGGCCGGGCAGACCGAAGTGCGAGCCGAACTGCGCACCAGCATAGGCAGAGCCGCCGATGGCGGCCGCGCCGCCTGCGATGGCGCCGAAGATGGTGCCAAATCCGGACCCGACGGCCGCGCCCGTGGTGACGCCTTCGGATACGGAGGTTCCCTGGTACTCACTGCGCTTGAACGTGTCGAGCAGCCCCGCCTGGGGCTTTTCAAGGCTCACCCGCTGGGGGCGCGCAAACAGGTTCGGAGCTTGCGACGTCAGGTCACGTATCACCGAGGTATCCTCCCACGTCTCTGGTCGGGCCAGCGCTGCTGCGCAACCGCCACGCCAGCTCGCATGGGCTGCGCGGACGCAATGGCCTCTTCTACGAGTATAGGGAAGGTTCAGGGGCTTGTTGTGAACCCGGTGTGAACAGATGGGCCTGCCGAGCCGGGGCAGCGCATGGACGCTCGGCCGCGCCTCTAGCCGGTCGAAGGGATGCGGGGGCGCGGGCTCACGGGCGACCCGCCACGCGGGCTGAACATCCCGTTTACCGATGCGCGAATCCAGCCTTCCGTCTCGGCTCTCGAGCTCGCCTCGATTCCGCTTCGGGCGAAGACCGGGTCCTCTTCGAGGATCTGCAGGAAGATGTCGACCAGCTTGGGGTCGAACTGCGCGCCGCTGTTCTTGATCAGCTCCTGGACGGCCTGATCGATGGAGAGCGCCCTGCGGTAGGGGCGATGGCTGGTCATGGCGTCGTAGGCGTCAGCCACAGAGATGACCCGCGCCTCGAGCGGGATGGCGTCGCCGCTGAGCCCGACGGGGTAGCCTCCTCCCGAGCAGTAGCGCTCGTGGTGGTAGAACATGAACGGGATGATCTTCTGGAATGCCTTCACGGGCATCATGATGGCCGCGCCGTACTCCGGGTGACGCTTCATGATCGCAAACTCGTCATCGGTCAGGCGGCCCGGCTTGTTGAGGATCTCGTCGCGAATGTTGATCTTGCCCACATCGTGCAGCAACGAGGCATAGCGAAGGAAGTCGAGATCTCTTCCGAACAGCCCCACGCGCTCGCCGATGCGCACCGAGTAGACCGCCACGCGCTCGGAGTGCCCGCGGGTGTAGGGGTCGCGGGCATCGATGGCGTTGGCCAGGGCGGTGATGCTCGAGACGAAGAGCTCGTGCAGCTCGTTGTGGAGCTTGGCGTTCTCGATGGCGATGGCGGCCTGGTTGGCCATGTTGACCAGAAGATGGAGGTGCTCGTCGGTGAAGTCTCCGCTGTCGCGACGGGCGCTGATGTTGATGACACCGGTGACGCGGTCGCGCACGAGCAGGGGCACCGATAGGGCTGAGTGCTTCTCTCGGGTGCTGCGTGAGTCGTGGTGCTGCTCGCCCTTGTGCAGCAGCAGCGGCTTGCCGGATTTGGCGACCTTCCCCGCGATGCCCTCGCCGAGACGCAGGCGCACGCTGTTCACCACTTCCTCCGGCAGCCCGCAGGCGACCTCGACCACGAGCTCCTGCGACTCCTCGTTGAGAAGCATGATCGACCCTTGCGTCGAGTCGAGCAGCTCGATGGCGTGGTCGAGAACGCGCTGCAGGACCTGGTTGCGCTCGAGCTCTGAGTTGATGGCGGTGCCGATGGAGAACAGCGCGCTCATCTCGGTGGCGCGCTTGCGGGCTCGGTCGTAGGTCTGTGCGTTCGCGATGGCGGCCGCGGCCTGGGAAGCCATGATCGATACGAGGGCCAGGTCGTCTTCGGTGAAGTCGCTGCCGTCGCGACGGCCCTTGATGTTGAGCACGCCGATGACCTTCTCGCCAGATACCAGGGGAACGCAGAGCGCTGACTTCAAGACCTCGCCGCTCGTCGTCTGGGCCTTTCCGCTGGGAAGGATGCGCGCCTTGCCTTCCTGTGCGACCTGGCCGGAAACCCCCTCGCCCATCGCCACCCGAGTCGACGCCACGATGTCTGGGCTGAGGCCGCGTGAGACCGCGATGGTGAGATCGGTGCGCTCGGCGTTGAGCAGCATCACCGATCCTTCTTCCGCTCTCAGCAGCTCGAGCGCCCCCTCGAGTACGCTCTCGAGAACGTCGTCGGGGCGAAGGTTCGAGGTCACCATCTCACCGATCTTGTGAATGGTGGTGAGGGTTCCCACGGTGCGATGCTGTCGCCGCCGCTCTTCGAGGAGGGAGAGCAGCACCTGTCGCAGCGAGGCGAGGCTTGCTTCCACCTCGCTCAGTCGGTCATCGGGCACGATCGCTGCGTCAGCCATGAGGCGCGGGGTGAGAAGCAGGCGTGGGCCGATGGCGTCGAGCAGCGCGACCACCTGCGCCTCGCTGGGGCGCTTGGAGAAGGTCGGTCCGCAGATGAGGGTGCTGACGCGGTGGCCGTGAACCTCGACGGGAAGGACCCAGGCCCGTGCTTCTCCCGCCAGGGGGACGCGGGTCAGGGGGGCGCTGACGGCTTCGATCAGTCGGGTCCGCGCAGAGGACTGCCCTGTAAGGAGCGGGTGGAGCGGGTCGTCGCCGTGTGTGACACAGAGAACTGCGTCGCCCTGGCTGTCGCAGAGAGAGATGGAGAGCCGCAGGGCAGAGGCCATGGCTTCGAGGACGGGCTTGACCGTGCGGTCATCGCTCACCACAACGCGAGATCCGTTTGACGGTGCCGATCGATCGATGCCGTACATGCTAAGACCCCGCTTCGGCCAGTCGACGGGCGGTGGCAAGCTCTTCGGGGGCGTCGACGTTGAAGCCCACATCCGGGCAAGGGCTCTCGATGCCCACGGTCTCTGCCTGCATGAGCAGCGACATGCGCTCTTCGGCGTCGCGCACCGAGAGCATGCCCAGGAGGAGCTTGAAGATGATCTTCGGCCCCAGAATCCCGGCCAGCTTCCAGGGACGCTTGCGCGCGACGGTCATGCGGTCGATGAAGGCCTGCGCACGCGTCACCGATTCAGACGTGAGCAGAACGAGCCCGCCGCCGCAGAAGGTGCCTTCTCGCATCTTCACCCACGTGTGTCGCAGTCCGGGGTAGCGCGACTCCGAGGTCTCGCGCCGCACATAGGAATAGTGAACCTCAGCGGGGCGCTTCACGCATCGGTCGAGGAAGTCGACGATGCTGCCCGGCTCGAGAAAGCACATATCGCAGGGGATGGCGAGGAGCGGCGCGCTGCTGTCAACAACGGCGCGCATGCCGTTCTCCACCGACTGGATGAGCGTGCTGCCCGGTTCAGCCACCCGATCGACGCGCGCGAGGATGGCGGGGGGAACGTCTTCCTTCCGCGCCACGAGAACGCGCTGCCCGATGCGGCTGCGACAGCCATCGAGGGCGTCGAGCACGCGCTCGACCATGAGCCGACCGCCCAGAGGAATCCACGCCTTGTGCTTGACGAGCGGCACCACAGGTCGCAGGCACTCTTCCAGCGATCCGCCGGCCAGCACGATTGCGTTGACCACGCTGCTCATCGTACCTCCCGCCATGTTCGAGTGATCAAGGTGTGACCCAGGCCGCGCCCGCGGATGAGCGCCGCGGCTTCACGCGCGGCCGCCCGGTTCCGAGCGAGGCCGAAGAAGACCGAGCCGCTTCCGGTCATCAGCGCCCCCTCGCAACCGCCTTCCCTGAGGGTCAGCAGAATCGTCTCGAGGTGAGGGTAGCGCTCCATCACCGCATCCTGGAGGTCATTGTACAAGTTCGCCGCAACCCCTGCCAGATCTCCCGTCTGCAACGCGTGCAAGACAGCATCGACGCGACCCTGGGCCGCGGGCGAGGGGCGTCCTCCCGTGAGCTCGTCCCATCGTCGGTAGCACCAGGCCGTGGGGATGCGCTCTTCCGGCTGCACCAGAACCGCCCAGAAGGCCTCTGGCACGCGCAGCGCCGTGAGGCGCTCGCCGCGCCCTTCGGCCAGTGCGGCCCCACCCTCCACCATGAACGGCACGTCTGAGCCGAGGCGGGCTGCCACCTCGAGGAGAGCAGGTCGCGAGAGCGGCGACGTAGCGCTGCTCGTGGCCATCTCAGCAAGCATGCGCAGTGCGGCGCCGGCATCTGCGCTGCCTCCCCCCAGCCCGGCCTGCGAAGGGATGCGCTTGGTGAGAGCCACGTCGAGCTCTGCGGGGGCTCGGCCGCCCGTGGCGCTGATGTAGGCCATGATCGCCCGGACAACGAGATTGCTGCCATCGACGGGGACATCTTCACCGCCGCCGCTGACACGCAAGCGGACGTTCGGTGACGATGACAGTGGACCGCGACCCTCGATGGAGAGTCGGTCTGCAAGCTCGAGACTGATCATGATCGAGCGCAGGCCGTGGAAGCCGTCTGGGGTGACCCCCGTGATCTCGAGTGCCAGGTTCAGCTTTGCGGGGGCCGCACCATGCGCGCTGAAACAGGCGGTTTCGATGCTCACCGCGGGGTCGACCGGGTTGGCGGCGGGATCAGGACCACCCGCTCTTTCGTTGCTGTCGCCATCAGGTCCATGAGCTCCTTGAGCTGCGGATACTGGGCCAGGGTGACCTCGGGATGCCTCAGCACGATGCGGCTGAAGTAGTGGATGCCTCGCGCATCGGCGCGAACGTCGATCTGAAGAGAGCCCACAGTGTTGCTGCGGGTCACCGAGTGGGGGAGTGTCTTCACGGTCCACCCTGAGGGGATCACGATGTCGAGCCGTCGCTCTTCATAGGTGGTGGAGCCCAGCACGACCGGATACTTGCGACGGTCGGCAGGCAGCTCGGCGTAGCTGATGAGGCGTCGCTGCGGCGTAAGGGGAATGGCGAACTGGAACCCCTCACCGTCGCTGGGGCGGCTTCCCGCGCGCGACTCCTCGAAGCCGATGGTCAGCTGCAGCGGGCCATCGCTCGAGCTCGGCACGTAGAAGTCGCGCAGCACGGCGGTCGGATTGATGTTGGCCACGATGAGCTGGAAGACTTGCTGCTGCTCCTTCTGGCTGGTGCTGTTCACCATCGAGCGCCAGAGGATGTTGTTCGCGCCATGCTCGGTGAGAACCAGACGCGTCTCCATCGACCCATCGGTGTCGAGACGCGCCACCCCCCGGATCTCCTCGCGGTTTGCGTGCGGGGGCGTCAGCTCTGTGGTGGTGAGCTGCCCCTGGCCGTTGAGAACCAGGGCCGGGCGGTCGTTGCGTCCGGGACCCAGCACGCCAGGCGCGCTCGCCGCGGGGTCGAGCCACTGCCACCCGGCAGGTGTAGCCACGGCGACGAGAACGCGGTTGAACTGCTGCAGCGACGGTGTGCCTCGGGTAGGATCACCGTAGTCGGAGGTGGCGACGAGGGCGGGGTAGGCACGGACGTTGGCCGCGCGAAGCATGGCCGCGAGAAGCACGGCACGGTCCTGGGCCACGAGATCGACGGCCTTGAAGGCTTCAGCCGCGGTGGCGGGAGGCAGCGTGTCGAGGTCGACCTCGCCCTTGGCCAGGGGCTTCTCCTTGTCGAGCCAGGCCATGATGGCGCGGATGCGCCCGTCGTCAGTGGTCTGCCGGCTCACGAGGGCCGCGGTCTTCGCGGTGATGCCGGCATCCGGGGCGAGGGCCGCCTCCCAGACTGTTCGTGCCCAGGTCGCGAAGTCATCCCACGAGGTGAAGCTGCTGACCTGGATCTGCGTGGAGATCTGGCGCAAGGGGGGCATGGCGGCTTCTTGTGCGAGGGCGGGGCGGTTCTCGAGATGCCAGCGCAGAACCGTGCGCCCGTTAAAGCGTTTCACCTCATCGGGCTGGAGCCCGAGCATGCCGGGCGTGGCGATCTCGACGGCGAGCCGATCGGGCGTGTCGAGGGTGAAGCGCGTGTCGACGATGGGCTCGAAGTCCTGGGTGTACGAGATCTCCCAGAAGCGCTTCGCGGGCCACGGCACGCGACGGCGATGGGTGAGCTTGAACTCGACCACCGCGCCTTCGGCCACCTCGCCGAACGTGATGGTCTTCATGTGCAGGCGCTGATACAGCGGGGAGTGCGTGAATCCGCTCGCAACAGCGTCGGTGACCGCGCTTGCGGGAACGGTCGTCACCTGCCCGGATGGGCTGGTGACCCGGGCTTCGGTCACCTCGAGGGTCTCTGTTCTCGAGTCGTACACGCGGGACGTCCGCCCGAAGCGCTCGACGCCGTTGCGGTCGAGAACCTTGATGGCGTCGTACTCCACCAATTCAGACGTGCCATCGGCATTGATTGTCGCCTGGATGTCGTCCTTCAGGATGATGGCGGAGGCGTCCGGGAACTTCTCCTTGCCCGGCGCGTCGGCGAAGGGCGAGGTCGCCGTTCTCTCGCTGGCGCGCGTCGGCGGCGACGACGCAGGGGAAGGCGCGGCGGTGGGGGCGCTCCAGGCGTGGGAGAGCGCTCCCACCCAGAGCAGGCTGGCGGTCAGTACGGTCGCGTGGAGCTGGCGCATTTGATTTCTCTCGTAGTGGGTCTCAGACAGATGCCGCACTGCGGCCGGCCACGCGTGCCGCGGCTTCGAGGGCCTGTGTCACGTCAGCCCGAAGGTCGTCGATGGATTCGATGCCCACCGACAGGCGAACCAGCCCGTCGGTGATGCCGAGCTCTGCGCGGCGGGCGGGGGGGATGCTGGCGTGGGTCATGATGGCCGGATGGTCGGCCAGCGATTCCACGCCGCCCAGGCTCTCGGCCAGGGTGAAGATCTTCAGGCTCTCCATGAAGGCTCGTGCGGCCTCGAGCCCCCCGCGAACCACGAACGAGATCATGCCGCCGGACGTGCGCATCTGCCGCTTCGCCAGGGCGTGCTGGGGATCTGACGGCAGCCCGGGGTAGTAGACCCGCTCTACGCCCTCGTGCGCGCTGAGAAGTCCGGCCAGGATCGTCGCGTTTGCCGCATGGCGCTCCATGCGAACCGCCAGTGTCTTGAGGCCGCGCATCACGAGAAAGGCATCGAACGGCCCGCACACCGCCCCAACGGCATTCTGGTGAAACTTCTGGTTCTCGAAGATCTCCTTTGAGCGGGTGGCCATCAGTCCCAGGACAACGTCGCTGTGACCGCCCAGGTACTTCGTGGCGCTGTGCACCACGATGTCGATTCCGGCCTCGAGCGGGCGCTGGTTGTACGGGCTCATGAACGTGTTGTCGACAACGGAGATCAGGTTGTGGCGCCGGCAGAAGGCGGCTGCGGCCTCGAGATCGGTGAGCTTGAGCAGCGGATTGGTGGGCGTCTCGATCCAGAGCATGCGGGTGTTCGGTCGAACGCGCGATTCGAGCGCCGCGGCGTCAGCGGTGTCGACGAAATCGAACGTCAGGCCGAACTTCTCGAACACGCGCGTGAACAGGCGATAGGTTCCGCCGTACACGTCATCGCCCACGATGACGTGATCGCCGGCCTTGAGCAGGTTCATGAGGTTGTTGGTGGCGGCGAGGCCGGACGAGAACGCGAGGCCGTACTCGCCCCCCTCGAGGGATGCGATGCAGGTCTCGAGGGCTTTGCGCGTGGGGTTCTCGGTGCGCGCGTACTCGTAGATGCCCTGGTAGGGCTTGCCCAGGGCCTCCTGCGCGTAGGTCGAGGTCTGGAAGATGGGGACGCTCACCGCGCCGGTGAGGCCTTCTGGCGCTTGTCCAGCGTGGATTGCTCGGGTCTCGAAGCCCAGGGAGGTCAGATCTGCATCGCTCTTCATTTCCATTTCCACTCCTCGATGTTCCAGGTGATGCTTCCAAATGTTCGCGGAGAGACGCCCTCGAGGTCGCTGCGAAAGACGGTGGCAAGGGGCGTGAAGTAGAGAGGGAGCAGGGGCACCTCTCGGGCCAGAAGGCGCTGGTGGCTGGCAACGGGGTTCGTGGCCCCTGCTGGACAGGGCTGCGCGCCGATCTGTGACAGCAGCCGCGTGTTCTCCGGGGAGGCCCAGCGGCTGATGTTCTCGCCGTGGAAGTTGTTGCGCTGGCTGGGGATGGCGTCTTCCGCGAGATAGGTGCTGGGGAGGGTCCACGGGTACACCTCGATGGCTTGCAGCGCAACTGTGTAGGCACCTTCATGGATGGCCGCCACATACGACGAGTGCGGGCGCCCATCGATGGTCACAGTGAGGCCGAGGCGTTCCCAGCTCTTCTTCACGTTCTCTGCCGTTGCAACCATATCCGGGCTCTCTGCGTCGAGCAGCAGGCGAACGTCGACAGGGGGGCGCGCAGCGTCACCTGCACCCGCCGTCTCGAGCTTGCCGTTGATGGTCTTCAGACCCGCCTCGGAAAGGGTCTTGCGGGCTTTCTCGACGTCACCGCTGTAGGCGGCGAAGGTTGGAAGGCTGCCCAGCCGATTGGGCTGCAGCCACGAGTCGGCTGCAACCGCGCGGGCCGTTCCGAGCGCCTGCACGATGGCGATGCGATTGGTGGCCTGCGCCAGAGCGCGACGCGCCTCCGCGGCGGCGAAGGGGGCTATGCGGGTGTTGAACACGAGACAGACGAGCCGCGGACCTGGGGTCATGACGACCGTATGTGCTCCTCCTTCCGGCCACTGACGACGGGCGACCTCTTCGGCGGGGACGCGGTCAATCACGTCGACCGCGTTGCTCGTAAGGGCGTCGAGCGCGGCCTGTGGGGTCTCGTAGAACTGGAACGTGGCGTGCTCGAGTGCGGTTGGCCGCGGCTGGTAGCTCGGGTTGCGCTCGAGGTCGATGCGGTTTGAAGCGCGGCTCTTGAACCGAAATGGCCCATCGCCCACCGGCGACTGATGGAACGGCGCTGATGAGAAGTTGCGCACATCGCGATTCAGCGTCTGCTCGAGAAGGTGGCGGGGAAGGGGAAAGATGTCGAGGGCGTCGTGCACCGCGGTCCGGTCGACGGTGAAGGTGAGCGTGTCTCCAGCCTGGGTGAACCCCTTGATGGCCGACGACCACCACGCATGTCCCTTCATGAACAGCGGGTGCATCAGCACGCGGTAGGTGAACATGAAGTCGTCGAACGTCATCGGCTGGCCGTCGCTGAACGTGGCCCCCTTGCGAAGACGGAACGTGTAGGCGGCGATGTGCGTGTTTCCGCGAAAGGTTCCGCTCGTGACGCTCGGAACGTCGGTGGCCCACTCCGCGCGCAGCGAGCCGTTGGCCGCATAGGTGAGGAATCCGCGGAACATGGCGTCTTGAACCACCATGGCGTCGGGGGCGCGATCGTAGAGCGGACTCACGCCTGGCGCGCCACTACCCGCGATGGCGATTCTGACCGTGGTGTGCGGGTCGCTCTTCCAGCACCCGAGTGCCCCCAGCGAGAGCGTTGCAAGCGCAAAGATGCAGAGCCCCGCCAGCGGGAACCTGCGGGTCGCTCGGGGGGGCATCGGCGTCAACGTGGAGCGTCGCTCAGATCGCTCGCGCGGCGCGGCCCCAGCCCAGCCAGAGCACCAGCGAGAGCACGATGAACAGCACTGCGAAGCGGGTTGTCCACTGGCTGAGCTGCTCGTCGGCGCTCTTCTTGCCCCGGAACACAGACGAGCTCACGGTGCCGCCGATCACACCGGACAGCCCCTCGTTCTTGGTGGTCTGGAACATGACGCAGCCGACCAGGCCGATGCAGGTGAGGAAGTACACGGTCAGGAGCAGGCCGTGCAGCACAGGGTGTGCGCTGCTCTGCGCCTCGATGGGAGGCACCATGGTGTTCACCTGGGGAGCGACGGTCATGGGCATCTGCGGAACGCCTGCCCCCGGAAGCGTGGGCGGCGCAGCGGCCGGAAGGCCGGATGCGACAGCGGCCGGGAGCGTGGGTGGCGCTGCGGCAGGCAGGCCGGATGCGACGGCGCCCGGCAGCGCGGGAGGAGCGCCTGGGGCAACGCCAGCGGGAACGCCAGAGGCGGCTGGGGCGGCGGGCACGGCCTGCGCCAGGAATGCCCAGGACTTGATGCAGAGGTTGAGATAGAGCTGGGGAAGCAAGATTCAAATCTCCTTTGGATACCAGAAAGGATGCGGATTCGTGCGGTGCGGGCAGGGGCCGTTCGGGCCTGCCGCGCCGCCTCTGCGATAAGCGGCGGCGCCTTGCGTCGACAACGGGAGAGCCCGTGTGGACGCTTCATCTCGCGACGAACCCGCGCCTATTCTTCGCCGGGTCGGGAACCCCTTTTTTTGGTGCGCAGGAGTTCAGCGCGAGACGACGCGCGCTGAACCCCCTGCGTCAGTGGAACTCGACGATGCGCAGGAACGAGGCCGCTTCGAGGCTGGCGCCTCCCACCAGGGCGCCGTCGATGTGGGGCTGGGCCATGTAGGCGTCGATGTTGTCTGGCTTCACGCTGCCCCCGTACTGGATGCGGATCTTCGCCGCCACCGACTCGCCCAGCACCTCACCGAGCACGCTGCGGATGTGGCCGCAGGTCTCGTTTGCGTTCTGCGGGGTGTCGCTCTTGCCCGTGCCGATGGCCCAGATGGGCTCGTAGGCGATGACCAGGTGATCGCCCTCGGCTGTCGACACCCCCGCGAGGCCCGCTCGCACCTGACCCTCGACCTTGCTTCGGGTCAGCCCCGCTTCACGCTCCTCGAGGGATTCACCGACGCACAGAATCGCCGACATGCCCCAGTCGAGCACCGCCCGCACCTTCTTCTGGCAGAGGGCGTCGGTGTCGCCGAAGAGCGCCCGTCGCTCGGAGTGGCCCACGATGACGTAGCGGCACCCTGCATCCTTGGCCATCTCGGCCGAGACCTCGCCCGTGAAGGCCCCCTTCTCGGCCCACCAGACGTTCTGGCAGCCCAGGCGGATTCGACCTTTTCGGGAGACGATGGCGTTCACCGCGCTCAGCGCAGTGAACGGCGGGCACACCAGCACCTCTCGATCGCTGGCGTGCCCGGGAACGTCGAGTCGCTCGCAGAGGGCCTCGACGAGACCAACGGCGTCGCGCACCGTCTTGTGCATCTTCCAGTTGCCGGCAAGAAGGGGAATGCGTTGCATCGCTAGCCACCTACCTTTGCGTCAGCGTCGAGGAGGCGCGCCACGCCGGGGAGCTCGCGTCCCTCGAGGAACTCGAGGGACGCGCCCCCGCCCGTCGAGATGTGCGTCATCTTCGCGGCAACCCCCATCTGCTCTGCGGCGGCCGCGGTATCGCCACCGCCCAGCACGGTGGTGGCCTGCGTGCTGGCCACCACTTCGGCCAGCCGCTTCGTGCCGTCGGCGAACAGGGGGTTCTCAAAGACGCCCATGGGGCCGTTCCACAGCACCGTGCGACTGTCGGCCAGGGCGGCCGCGAAGCGCTCCACAGATCTCGGACCGATATCGAGGCCCATCATGTCGTCGGGGATCGCATCGACCGAGACCACCTGCGTGGGCACGCCGTCGGCAAGGGCGGGCGCCACCACGACGTCGACGGGCAGCAGCACCTGCTTGCCGAGGGCCCGCGCCTCCTCGAGGAACGCGCGGGCGTTCTCCGGGTTCGGATCGAGCAGGGAGCGCCCGATCTTCTTTCCCTCGACGTGCAGGAACGTGAACGCCATGCCGCCGCCGATGATGAAGCGGTCGACCGGCCCCAGGAGGTTCTTCAGAACCGCGATCTTGTCGGCCACCTTGGCCCCGCCGAGAATGGACACGAAGGGGTGGGCCGGGTCGTGCAGCACCTTTCCGAGGAAGGTGATCTCCTTCTCCATCAGCAGGCCCGCGTACGATGGCAGATGGTCGCACACCCCCGCGGTCGATGCGTGGGCGCGGTGCGCGCTGCCGAACGCGTCGTTGCAGTAGATGTCGCCCAGCTTCGCCAGCTGCGCGGCAAACGCCGGGTCATTCTTCTCCTCCTCGGCGTAGAAGCGCAGGTTCTCGAGGAGCATCACGCTGGCGGGCGGAGCCCACTTCACCGCTTGTTCCACCCGCTCGCCAACGCAGTCGTCGAGTGCGGTGACCGGGCGCGTGAGCAGGATCGCCAGGCGCTCAGCGACGGGAGCGAGGCGCAGGTCGGCGTTCACCTTGCCCTTCGGTCTTCCCAGGTGCGACATCAGCACCACCCGTCCGCCGTTGTCGATGATGTGGCGGATGGTGGGCAGGGCGGCGAGGAGACGGGTGTCGTCGGCCACCTTGCCGTGATCGAGGGGAACGTTGAAGTCGACGCGCACGAGCACGCACTTGCCGCGAACGTCGATGTCTCTGATGCTGGCCTTGTTCATGGGGTACCTCTGCTCTACTGGACTTGTGCCGCGAGCGGCGCGCGCGCCGCCGCGACGAGGGAGATCATCATGTGTCGAAGAGACGATTCGTGACGGTGAGGCGGTGCTGGCAGAGACCCTTCAGGTTGATGCACACGTTGTACCACGCACCCTGCGCCGCCGCCAGGGCGAGCGCTCCCGCCACGCCGGCGTCGCTGAGCGCATTGGGATTCCCCTGCTCGCCCACCGTGCAGGCCAGGGCCGCGGCCCTGCACGCCAGTCGCATGGTCTCGAGCGGGGCTGCGATGGCGCCTTTCGTCGCGTCGGCCACGGCCTGTCGCTTCGCGGCCTTCTCGGCGTCTGTCTCGGCCTTCTCGCGCATCGCGCCCATGAGCACGTTGAAGGCCTCCGTGTCGCGATCGACACCGCCCAGCAGCCCGTCCTTGAGCTGCTGCGCGTCTTCAGCCAGCGCGCACATGCGCTCGAAGAGCGCGGTTCCGTCGGGCTTGCGGCGCTGATAGACCGACAGGCCGTTGGCGGTGAGGTTGGCCACCATGGCCACCAGCGAGGCCGCGAGCGCGCCCGCCAGGGCCGACACGCTGCCGCCGCCGGGGGCCGGCGCGTCGCTCGCGGTGACGTTGGCGAACGCGCGTACCGGGAGCGACGCCAATGGTCCGGAGAGAGAGCGGAAGCGATACTCGATGACCTTCTGCGCGGGGTCGAAGGGCCCCAGCTGGTCGAGCCCCAGCGATCGGATGGCCGTCTCGACCAGCTCCTCCTCGCTCACGCCAGGAGATCGGTTCGCCTTCAGCAGGTAGTGCCGTCCGGCTGCTGTCAGCGCCTCGAGGGGGATGAGCCCCACCAGCTCGCTGCCCGTGACGAGAACGCCGCGCTTCTCAGCTTCGGCGCGAATGGCGTCGAAGACCACGTGCGGGGGGCTCACCTTGAAGTTGGTGAGGTTGATGGAGACCTGCGCCTGCTTGTAGGCCTCGATGTACCAGCCCACGGCCTTCACGTGCTCGAGCATGCCGGGCACCCGGGCCTGGCTACCGTCCGGCAGGGAGATCGGGTTGCCGTCATCGTCTCGGGCAAGGCGTCCGGACTCGCGAACACTGAGGGCGATGTCGCTGGCGATCTTCTTGTCGCGGGTGTTGAGGTTGACGTTGTAGGCGATCAGGAACTCGCGGGCGCCGATGACCGTCGCCCCCGCCTGGGCGTTGAACCCGTCACCGAAATCGGGGGCCCAGCGCGGATCGGCGAGCTTTCGCTCGAGCCCTTCGTATTCGCCCGCGCGGATGTTCGCGAGGTTGCGGCGCTCCTCGTTGCGCGCGGCGTACTCGTACAGGAACACCGGGATGGCGAGCTCACGCCCCACCCGCTCTCCCAGGCGCTCGGCGAGCTTCACGCACGTGGCGATGTCGACGCCTTCGATGGGGATGAGCGGGCAGACGTCAGTGGCGCCCATGCGTGGATGCGCCCCGCTGTGCCGACGCATGTCGATGCGCGCGGCCGCTGTCTTGATGGCCTGGAAGGCGGCTTCGATCACGTCTTCAGGCGGCCCCACGAAGGTCATGACGGTGCGGTTGGTGTCGGCGCCCGGATCGATGTCGAGCAGCTGGACGCCGCTCACACCGCGAATGGCGGATGCGATGGCATCGATGACGGCGGGGTCACGGCCCTCGCTGAAGTTCGGGACGCACTCGATGAGCTGCGGCATGGGGTTCACTCCTGGTGCATGCGCGCCTTGAGCACGCGCACGCTGCCTTCGACATTGCTCGCGTCGCCGTCCGGATGCAGGCGGACCTCGACCCACTTGTACTTCCCCAGCGGACAGGAGCTGAGCGGCGCCTGGTAGAGCACGTTGCCCCCGCCACCGGTCTTGAACGAGAAGGGCGGGTTTCCGATTCCGGCCCGCTCGGCGCCGGCGCGGCCGGAGGTCGTGAACCACACCGTGTAGACCGAGCGGGTCTTCATGCCGCTCAGGTCCATGCGGAAGCTGTCCTTGTCATCGGAGTAGCACGACACGCGCACCTTGCCGCGGGCGCTCCCCTGGTCGCCTTCCGTCTGGAAGGTCCACTCGCTTGCGGTGATGCCGTCATGATGCTCTTGCGGCGGCTTCGCGTTGTAGGGCTGCTTGATGAACCCTCGAGGACGGCCATCGTCCTCCTCGTCATCGGCGTGGGCGCCGGTCATCGGCAGGAGCGTGGTCAGCAGCGCGATGAGCAGCAGGCTGAGGAAGCGTTTTCTCATGGGAACCTCCGGGCATTCGGGGGATGTGGGGTGGCTGGCGCGGAGCGGCGGTGTCGTGAGCCCCGTACGCGCGAGCCGATGTCGGCGGTCAGACCCCGCGAAGCGTCGGGGGGTTTCTTCGCCCCCAGCGCCGGTTCCTGGAAGGAGGAGCCTGCGGAAGAGAGGAGACCACCCTGGGGGAGCGAACCCCGTACTCCCGCCAGGACGCCAGAGATGCATCTCGCCGAGGCTTCCCGCGCGCGGGCAGAGCGAACACCGTTGGAGGGGCCATGGCCGCAGAGCAGAGCACGCACGCATCAGAGTCGAATGGGGCCGCGCCGCCCGCGGGGCGCCCCGCAAGGCGCACCGTCGATCTCGATCCCAGCGGGCAGGTCACCCACCGCGAGCCGGACCGCGTGAAGCGCCAGTACCTCAACTACGCGTTCTTCAAGCTCGACCCCGCGTTCCGCCGCCTGTCGGCCGAGGAGAAGGCGTCGGCACGCGCCGAGTTCCTGGGGTCTGTGCAGCAGTGGGAGGGTGAGGTGCGCATCCAGCGCACCTACAGCCTGGTGGGCATGCGCGCAGAGGTCGACTTCATGCTCTGGCGCATCGCCTTCGATGTGCGCGACTTCCAGGAGTCGCAGGCGGCCATCAATCGCACGCGCCTGGCCGGCTACCTCACGCAGCCCTACAACTTCCTCGCCATGCAGAAGCGCAGCCAGTACGTCAATCGCGTGCAGGGAAGCGGTCACGGGGTCGAGATGCTGCCCGGCGAGGGACAGTACCTGTTCGTGTACCCCTTCATCAAGACGCGCCCCTGGTACGACCTCACGCCCCACGCCCGTCAGGGCATGATGGACGAGCACATCTTCGCCAGCGAGCCGTTCAAGGGCGTGCGCATCAACACCTCGTACTCGTACGGCATCGACGATCAGGAGTTCGTGGTCTCGTTCGACAGCGACTTCCCACAGGAGTTCGTCGACCTCGTGCATCGCCTGCGGTACACCGAGGCCAGCAACTTCACGCTGCGAGACACCCCCATGTTCACGTGCGTGAAGGCCTCCCTCGAGGAGATCCTCGATCAGATCTGCTGACGTCCGGGGCTGATCCGGGTCAGGCCAGGAACCAGTGGTCGCGTCCTTCCACGCGTCCCTGGGCCGAGAGCTCGGCCCGTATCTGCTCACGGGCGCCCGCGACGCCCACGGCCACGAGCAGGGGCAGGCGCCGCGCGGTCTCGTCGTCGGTCGACACGACCGGTATGCCGTCGATGCGCTGTCCGATGCGGTCCGGGTCTACATCGACGATGCGCTGCACGTCCCACCCGAGCGTTCGCATGCGTCGCATAAGCTGCCGCCCGGTGGGTCCTCCCCCTCGAAGGGCCACCGCCCCGGGCACCTGCGCGCGCAGGTGCGCGAGCTTGCATCTGATGATGGCGTCGACGCTGCAGACCGGGCTTGTTCGGGTGTATCGCTCCGCGCGCTCGCACCAGAAGAACAGGGTTTGCGGCACCTTTGCGAAGCGCGCGCCTCGAAGGTGCAGGCGCAGGAAGAGGTCGTAGTCTTCTGGCCAGCCATTGTCGATGTAGCCGCCGGCCGCGATCAGCGCTGCGCGACGCATCATCACGGATGGATGCGCCACCGGGCTCTCGACGAAGAAGTCCGCCGCGATACGCTCAGGCGTGATGAGGCTGTTGAGCCACGCCTCATAGCGCAGCAGTCCGACGCGCAGCACCCGTCTGGGGAACAGGCGCACGAAGCAAGACACCACGTCGATGTCCGGGTGGGCCGAGAGCCAGGCCAGCTGCGCTGCTAGCCGATCGCGATGGCATGCATCGTCGCCGTCCATGCGGGCGACCACGGGCGCGCGGCATTGCTCGAGACCGCGGTTCAGCGCCGAGACGAGGCCGCCATGCGCCTGTGCCGACACGACGAACCGCTCGTCTGCCTGCGCGAAGCGCTCCGCGATCTGGCGGGAGCCGTCTGTGGAGCCGTCATCGACGATGACGCACTCCCAGTCGGTGAGACGCTGCCGCTGCAGGCTTCGCAAGGCGCGCGCCAGTCGAGGGGCTTCGTTGCGGACGGGGAGGAGAACGCTCACGCGGGGGAGGGAGAACGGCATCTGCGCTGCGATTTCGGGTTCGAGGCCTTCGGTCCTGGCAGGCCGGCGACCCGAGCCAGGATACGTCGGAGAGGTGACGAGGCGGTGTCGACCTCGATGGCGAACGAGAGCAGCATGATCACGCATGCCGTTGAACCCCCTGACCTCGAAGCCGTCGTCTCCGCCGCTCGGGCGCGCATCGTCGCTGCCGGCGACCTCCCCCACGTCACGGTCGACGAGCAGCTCGCGCTGCTCGAGGGGCTCACCGAGTTCCCCATGGGCCGGTTCATGCTGGTCAACCGCGGATGGAACGGCTGGTTCACCGGCTTCGCGGTGGTGTATCACCCGACCGTGGGGCGTGAGAAGGGGGCCGACGAGAGCGGCCGCCCCTACACGGCGCTCGAGCGGAGAATGCTCGAGCTCCCCTTGTGTCGCGCCACGCAGGAGCGCTTCGTCGTGTTCCAGCGCGCCCTGCAGGCCAGGGTGCGTGATGGGGCTCGCCTGGGCTCACTCCCCTGCGGTCTCATGGACGACCTGCTCTCCCTCGACTTCAGCGGGGTCGGCGAGTTCGAGCTCGTGGGCATCGATCTCGACGCAGAATCGCTGCGCCAGGCTGCCGCCAACGCCGAGCGGCGCGGCCTGTTCTCGCGCGCCGCGTTCCGACGGGAGGATGGCTGGGATCGGGGTGACGACGAGCTCGACGTGCTCACCAGCAACGGCTTGAACATCTACGAGCCGGATGATGCGCGGGTCGTGGCCCTCTACCGCGCGTTCCGCCATCGAATCCGTAAAGGAGGCACGCTCGTCACGAGTGCGCTCACGACGGCAGATGAGTGGGACGGCACCGCGATTGACGCAGACGAGGCGAGGCTGCAGCGCATTCTGTTCGCGGACGTAATCGGGGTGCGGTTCAGCTGCCTTCGAACCGAAGCCCAGACTCGCGCCCAGCTGGGTGAGGCCGGGTTCGAGGTCGAAGACGTGACGTATGACCGCGCGCGCCTCTTCCCCACGTTTGTGGCGAAGCGTCGCTGACGCGGTCTACTTCAGCAGGATGCCGCTGGTGACGTACTGGGGGTAGCCCGGGCTGCACAGGTCAGAGACCACGGTGGAGTGCACGCCCTGGCAGAACAGGGTGAACATGGTGCCGGTGCTGTACGAGTAGGTGTAGGTCGCGCCGTTGCTTGGGCAGATGATGTTCGAAGGCAGGTAGGGACGGGTGCCAGACGTGGCCGTGGTGAGCAGCGTCAGGGCGCTGGGCAGCTGCTGGCCGTTGTCGTTGGCGTAGAGGTTGACGGCCTTGGCGATGGTGTTCAGGTTGCCCTGGCAGGCCGTGAACTGGGCCACGAAGCGGGCTCGCGCGAAGCGAGGCATGAGGATGGCGGCCAGCAGGCCGATGATGACGAGTACCGTGAGCAGTTCGACGAGGGTGAAGCCTCGTGCCGAGCGACGTTTCAAATGCATGCCAGACAAGCCTCCGCAAGCGCTTTTCTGGCATGTTTTTGCGGAGGCTCCTGAAATCCTTCAGGGTCTTTTACTCTGTTCTGCTTGCGCGTCTACGTAACGAGAGACGCGCAATGGGTCATTTCAGCACGATTCCGCTGGTGACGTACTGTGGGTATCCTGCACCGCACAGGTCGGAGACCACGGTGGAGTGAACGCCCTGGCAGTACAGTGTGAAGAGGGTGCCGGTGCTGTAGGCATAGGTGTACGACGCACCATTGCTCGGACAGTTGAGCTTGTTTGGAAGGTAGGGTCGGGTGCCAGACGTGGCCGTGGTGAGCAGCGTCAGGGTACTGGGCAGCTGCTGACCGTTGTCGTTGGCGTAGAGGTTGACGGCCTTGGCGACGGTGTTCATGTTGCCCTGGCAGGCCGTGAACTGGGCCACGAAGCGGGCTCGCGCGAAGCGAGGCATGAGGATGGCGGCCAGCAGGCCGATGATGACGAGTACGGTAAGGAGCTCCACGAGTGTGAAGCCACGCTGCTGGTGCCGCGTCGTTCGGCATGCTGCCGTCATGTCGCTTGCCTCCTTGCTATCTGCTCTGGGGGCTGTCTTTCTGTCTTAGACCTGGCCAACCAGGAATGGAATCCTGGTTGAAGTAAGTTTTCTGTAAAGTTTCTTTACAAACCTCATTGGCGCCACGATGAACAGCCCGAGTGCTGTGGCAGGGTTTGGTTCCAGGAGTGATGAATACAGCCCCCATGGCAAAGCAGAGCGTCTCCTTCTCCTCCGGATTGACCCAGAAAGCCATGATTCTCGGCGTCGCGCCCGTGATCGTGGCCTTGTACTCCATCTGGAACGGTGTGTACTACATCAACAAGTTCCCCGGCGCGGGAAACCTGCCGTTCCTGCTGCTGTTCAGCATCCTGCCGCTCGTCTTCGGAATCGGCATCGTGGCCTTCACGGCCTTCGTCATCTCGAAGAACCTGGGGAGAAAGCTCGTCATCAATCCCGACGGGCTCGTCTACACACACGGCAAGGAGAGCGTCGCGTTCTCGTGGGCGCTGGCCGCGTTCTCCCTGCCGCGCACCGGGAAGCTCTACCGCACGCTGGCCATCACCGATGGCAAGAAGGTGGTTCGCGTCGAGGAGCTGTTCTTCAACGATTTCGACCACATTGCGCAGACCGTCGCCGAC
The DNA here is from genome assembly GCA_010028905.1 of Pseudomonadota bacterium. Taxonomy (NCBI): domain Bacteria; kingdom Pseudomonadati; phylum Pseudomonadota; species Pseudomonadota bacterium. Next base: position 41,916 of record RGZZ01000001.1, read on the forward strand.
GCCAAGGGCGGCAAGCGCTGAGCGCTTGCCGCAAGCGGCGTTCTCTCACTCCTCGGCTTCGCGGCGCTTGCGCATGATCGACCAGGTGATGGCCGCCGCGGGAACAGCCGTGAACAGGTAGGCGGCTGCGAGCCATGGGCCGCTTCCCCACAAAACCCAGCCTTCCACCGCGAACGCGGCGATGCAGGCGGCCATGACGGTCAGCCACGTGCTCACGGGCCTTCTCGGAAAGCGGTCGACCAGGCACTGGCCAGACAGACCGTCGACAATGATGCGGTAGGAGCGCCCGTTGTAGTTATACGGGAACTCGAAGAGGGGCACGCGTATCAGCCAGGTCTGAAGCCCGTCTTCCTCTGTGCCACCGACCTGGGACAGGGCAGACTCGAGGGGCACGGTGGGCGCGGCCGTCTCCTCGTCACCGTCGTAGCTGGGTTCCGGCACGACGAAGCGGGCGGGGATCTCGACGTTTCGCAGCTCTCGGAGCACGGTCTTGACGGCGGGCACGAGGCTCTGGCGATCGTATCCGATCTCCCCGCCACTGAAGCTCCAGAAAAGGAACTCATAGGCCTTTGCCTGGCCGAACGCCATCTCGCCGTTCAGCTTCGCGGGACCGGCCTGCGCCTCCATCCAGCCCTTCATGAGGGCCGTGGCCTCGATGAGGTCGAGGGTCGGGCGTAGGCGGAAGAACGGCACGAGGCGGTCGTCACAGGCAAACGCCGCCTGGTTGCAGTTGAAGCATCGCACGAAGGTGGAGCCTTCGTCGACGACCACCGTGTTGCCGCACTGGGTGCAGGGAAGCACCGGCATACCTCCGTTGCCGGTGGAACCGGCCTTCTCTAGGATTGGAGCATTCCCACCGAGGTCCTGCTTCGCGCGATGTCGCGGTGCTCACCAAGCCTGCGTGGCGGTGGGGCACGAGGCGCCTCCTCTCGGTGCGGGCTGAAGAGGCGCAGGGAGGACTTTTGCCCCTCTTCCTTAACTCTCCCTCGGCTTTTCCTGAGGCGTCGCCTCGGAACAAGGGCCGTCAATGACAAGCGATGACCGCCACGTGGTCTCGCTGCGCAAAGGTGACCGCAGTGTCCAGACTCGTTCTTGCATTCAAGATGTTCTTTCTCATCATCTTCAACGGAGCCATTGCCGACGCTGTGCGGCAGGCCTATGAGGCCGTACGCGCGGGCAGGCAGATCCCCACGGCCGCCGCGCCGCCTCCGTCGAAGGAAGGAGCCGGCAAGAAGCCGGGCAAGGGGCCATCGGCCGAGCCTGGGCTCGGCGCCGTGGCGGCCGTGCTCTCGCTGCTGCAGCGCGAGGCCCGTTTCGTCGACTTCCTCATGGAAGACATCGATGGCTACAGCGACGCCCAGGTGGGCGCGGCCTCGAAGGGCGTGCACCGCGGCTGTCGCAAGGCGCTGCGCGAGTACATCGAGCTGCAGCCCGTGCGGGTCGAGAAAGAGGGCGACAACCTCACCGTCGAGGTCGGTTTCGACGCCAGCGCCATTCGACTCGTGGGCAATGTCACGGGCGATCCGCCGTTCAAGGGGCGCCTCGTGCACCCGGGATGGCGCGTGGTGAAGGCCAGCGTGCCCACCCCGCCCGCTTCGCAGGATGAGACCATCGTGATGCCCGCCGAGGTCGAGATCTAGCGGTTGGCTCGCAGCAGCCGGTACATCATCGGCATCGACCTGGGCACCACCAACTCTGCCATCGCCTATGTCGAGCGCCGTCGCCACGAAGCGGCCGTGGTCACGCCCTTCCCCGTCACGCAGCGCGTCTCTGAGCATCAGGTGGCCGCGCGGCGCACCGTGCCGTCGTTCCTCTACCTGCCAGGCGAGCACGAGCTGCCGCCCCAGGCGCTCTCCCTTCCCTGGACCGATGACGTCACCAACGTGGTGGGCGAGTTTGCTCGCGCCCAGGGCGCCCGCATCCCCACGCGCCTGGTGAAATCGGCCAAGTCGTGGCTGTGCCATGCCCGCGCCGATCGCACGGGCCCCATCTTGCCGTGGGACGCGCCGCCCGACGTGCAGCGCGTCTCGCCGGTCGAGGCCTCGGCGCGCTACCTGGCCCACGTTCGTGACGCCTGGGACCATCAGTTCGGCAAGCAGGCCCGCTTCCAGGACCAGGAGGTCGTGCTCTGCGTGCCCGCCAGCTTCAACGAGGTGGCGCGTGAGCTCACCGTGCAGGCCGCGGGTCTGGCCGGCATGGAGGACATCACCCTGCTCGAAGAGCCGCAGGCGGCCTTCTACGCCTGGCTCGATCGTCATCGCGACGACTGGCTCGGCCCCCTCGCCGAGGCGCGCAGCATTCTCGTCTGCGACATCGGTGGGGGCACTACCGACTTCACCATGATCGACGTCACGCAAGAGGGCGATGTCCCTGCGCTTCGTCGCGTGGCGGTGGGCGAGCACATCATGCTGGGCGGCGACAACATGGATCTGGCCATCGCCCACGTGGTCGAGCAGGCCTTGGGGGAGCGCTACGACTCGCGCTCCTGGGGGGTGCTGGTGCACGAGTGCCGCGGTGCCAAGGAGGCGCTGCTCGCGCCAGACGCGCCGGAAGAGTTCACCGTGGCCATCGCGGGAAGGGGCAGCCGTCTCATCGGAGGCGCCACCACGGTTGGGCTGCCGCGTGACGACGTGCGCCAGATCATTCTCGAGGGCTTCTTCCCCCTGTCTCCCTACGGTCAAGATCCCAGTGTGGCGCGACGCAGCGCCCTTGCCGAGTGGGGGCTGCCCTACGCCTCCGATCCCGCGGTGTCGCATCATCTGTCGGCCTTCCTGCGCCACCAGGGCGGCATCGAAGACCCCTCGCGCATTCCCGACGTGGTGCTGTTCAACGGCGCCGCGCTCGAGCCCGAGATCTTGCGCGAGCGGGTGCTCGACGTCATGCAGGGCTGGTCGGGGCATCGGCCGCGGGCCCTGCCCCATCACGACCTCGAGCTGGCCGTGGCGCGCGGCGCCGCATACTTCGGATGGGTGCGCGAGAACGGCGGCCTGCGCATCGCGGGCGGCACGGCCCGGGCCTACTACGTGGGCATCGCGGGCGGTCCGCCGCCCCAGGCCGCATGCCTCATCCCCCGCGGACTCGAGGAAGGGCAGAGCGTCGAGATCACCGAGCCGGAGTTCAAGGTGGTGGTCGATCGGCCGGTGGCGTTCCCGCTGTACACCTCGAGCGTTCGCCACGGCGACGGTGCGGGCGACCTCGTGACCCTCGACAGCGAGAACTTTCAGGGGCTGCCGCCCCTGGCCACGGTGCTGGGCACGAAGCGCCGCGAGTCCGCGCGCGCGGGCGCAAGCGCGGCCGATCGCGCCGCGGAACCGGCCGAGGGCGCGGCCGATGCAGACGCACCTCTCGAGGCCTCAGAAGAGATGTCGGTGCATCTGCGCGCGCGGGTCACCGAGATCGGCACCCTCGAGCTCTGGTGCGTCGGGCGCGAGAGCAGCCGCAAGTGGCGCCTGCAGTTCGAGCTGCGCGGCGCGGCCGAGGTGGCGGTGGGCTCTGCATCGGTGGCCGCGGCGCCCACCGAAGATCCGGTGGCGGTGCGCCAGGCGTGCCAGCGCATCGTCGAGACCTTCAGCGTCAAGCCCACGCGCATGTCGGCCTCTGACCTCAAGCCTCGCGGCCTCATGTGGGCCCTCGAGGAGACGTTGCGCGAGAAGCGCGATGGCTGGTCGCTGGGGCTGCTGCGTGACGTGTGGGAAGCCCTCGATCGGGTGAAGCACCGCCGTCGCAGCAGCGCCGAGCACGAGGGGCCGTGGCTCAACATGTGTGGCTTCTCGCTGCGCCCGGGCTTCGGCTACCCGCTCGATGACTGGCGGGTGAACCGCACGTGGGCGCTGTTCGAGCATGGGTTGCAGTTCCCCAGAACAATCAACGGGCGACTCGAGTGGTGGGTGCTGTGGCGACGCATCGCGGGAGGGCTCGACCGCGATCGCCAGCGCGCGGTGCTCGACGAGCTGGCGCCGCATCTGCTCAGCGGGCTGAAGCATGTGAAGACGCGTCTCGGGCCGCCGGCGAGCAGCGCCGAGTGGAGCGAGATCATGCGCCTGGCGGCGTCGCTCGAGCGCGTTGACGCGGGGGTGAAGCAGCGTCTCGGGCAGGCGGCCATCGAGCGCCTCGAGAAGCGCCCGGGCAGCCTCGAGTACTGGATGCTGGCGCGTCTCGGCGCCCGCGTCTCGCTAGCCGCCAGCCCGCAGTTCTGCGTGCCGCCAGACGTGGTCGAGGAATGGATCCGCTTCCTGCTCGCGCAGGGTTGGAAGGATCCGCGCATGGCCGGTTTCGCCGTCACCCAGATGGGGCGCCTTACGGGCGATCGAGCGCGCGACCTGCCCGAAGACGTGCGCCTGGCGGCGGTGAAGCGGCTGCGCGAGGAGCAGCTCGATGCGCTCACCGCGCCGCTGCTCGATCTGGTCGAGCTGGCTGACGACGAGAAGGCCACATTCGCGGGCGAGTCGCTGCCTGTGGGCCTTCGCATCGCGTAACGCTCACGGGCGATGTTTCTGCATGAGCAATGAGGAGAAGGCAATGAACCCGGAACTGCGATGGACGATCTACGAGCAGCAGGCGGCCCAGGGCGCGGCCGATGCGGCCTATGAGCAGGCGTGGGGGCGACGGATGGCCGATGAGCTGCGCGCCACGGGTGCTGTGCGCATGACGCCGAGCCAGGCGCTGTCTCTACCTGATCTGGTGATGGTGTCGTTCTATCGCGCGCTTGCGGGTGACCATCGGCTGAAGCCGGCCTTCGATTCTTCGTGGATGCTCGACACCGACTTCGCGTTCGTGAACATCCGCGCGTGCAGCCCTGACCCGACCCGCACCGGCCGCGTCACCGACGCGCTCAAGATCCTCCCCACCATGCGGGTGAGCGGCATCCACCTGGCCCCGTTCTTCGACAACACCCTCGAGAACCTGTATGCGGTCGACAGCGTGCGCGTCGTCTCTGATGCGGTGCTCGATCCCTCGCTGGTCGAGGCGGGGCTCGATGGCGACGCGCAGATCTGCCTGCTGGTCGACGCCATCCACACCCTGGGGTGGCGCGTGGGGTTCGATCTTGAGCCCCACACGAGCAACTTCTCGCGTATCGCGCTGGCCAATCCGAAGTGCTTCCGATGGGTGCGCCTCTCGCCCGATCGCAAGACCCTGTACGGCAAGGTCACACAAGAGAAGATGCTCACGCCCACGGCGCAGAAGCGCCTCGTGAAAGAGGTGTCGGCCATCGTCGCCGACACCCTCGCGCGCCACGGGCTCAAGGCGGTTGAAGACCTCTCGAAGGGCGTGGCGGCCGTGCGGGCCTGCCACGATGAGACCCTGCATCGGCTCATCGACGAGGGATACTGGACCCTTCCCAGCCACACGTGGAGCGGCGCGGGCCTGCCACGCTACGAACACTGGGTCGAGAAGGGGCTGTTCAGCCACCCCGACTACACCTATCTCAACGCGGCCGGCGAAGATCAGCGCGAGCACGCCTTTGGCATGCTCAGCCCCTACAAGCTGTTCGATCACCTGCCCATCAACGGGGTCGCCACGAGCGACGATCCGCCCGTGCCGGTGCCCGAGGCGCACGCCTTGCTGCAGGGCATCTTCCCCGATGTGCAGGCCCGCTACGGCTTCGATTTCGTGCGGCTCGACTACGTCGATCACGTCTTTGATTCGACCGTCGACGGAGACTGGACGCTTCCCGTGAGCGATCGCCTCGCTCCACGCACCCTCGAGAGCCTCTTGGCGGCGGCGCGTCGCGCGCGGCCCGAGACGGGGGCCATGGCCGAGCGCATGGGCGTCGATGTAGAAGACTACGGCGCCCTTGGCTTCGACCTGCTGCTGGGCAGCGATGTGCTCACCGCCATGCACGACGACTATGTCACCTTCATGCTCGACCTGCAGCGCGAGCTCGACAATGCCGATGCACACGCCCCACGCCCCATGACCCGCCTGGCGCCACGACCCGCGGGCCACGTCGATGGTGACGGCGCGCGGCGCTGCTCGGTGCTCGCCGCGGTCGACACCCACGACAGCGGCCATCCCTTGTTCTGGACGAAGCCGCTCTCTGACGTGGTGGGGCCCGAGGGCCTGCACCTGCGCCACTTCCTGGCGCGCTTCACGACGTGCGGATCGCGGCGCCGGCCGAAGTACGAGGTCATGGGCAATCAAGACATGTCGAGCGGGCTGTACGAGGCCAACAACAAGCCCGTGTCGCTCACATGGGCCGACGATCGCGCCTACAACGCCCGCTACCACGCCATTGAAGACGTGTTCGAATCGCTACGCCCCTTCCTCGCGGAGGCACGCATGGGGCTGTCGTACGTCGACCGCGAGGACCACTGGGCGGCCTGGTTCCTCGAGGGGGAGAACGAGCGCCTGCTCTGCGTCGCCGCCCTCGAGCCCAACGTGGGCCGGGTGGCCAGCTGGCTCGCCTCGCCGCCGGTGCTCGAGCCTACCGGGCGAATCACCATCGATGTGTGCGTGGGGCGCGACTGGGGCTGGGCCACGGTGACCGCGCTGCCCATCGATGGAGGTGAGGCAGAGGTCGTGGGGCTCGACGGCAAGATGCTGAGCCTCGATTCACTTGCGCGCCAGGGGTGCCGCGCATATCGGGTGGTGCGGGCGGGGTAGGGGGGCGAAAGCAGGCGCTCGCTGCTTCGCTCGGGGAATATCACCCAGGCGCCCCTCGGCACTGCTGGCAGCGATGCGGAATGTTCGCTGGCAAGGCCGAGGAGAAGGTTGCGCCCCGCGGCTTGCGCTACGGAGACTACAACGCTCTGGAGGACCTCCCCATGTCTCGTGCTCGATCTCGTTCGTGGACTCTCCTGCTTGGGGCCGTCATTCTCCTCACATCCGTGCAACTGGTGGCTGTCAGCTTGCCGGGTCTGGCTTCGTCTGGCATCGAGGTGCGCCGTGAGGGTCGTTCCTGGGCCACAATGGAAGACGATGGCAACATCCGCATCAATGGGGTCAGTGTCGGCCGCATCGATCGCGATGGCACGGTACGCCGAGACGGGCGACGCGTCGGTCGTGTCGAGGCCGACGGTGACATCTACCGGGAGGGACGTCACTACGGCAAGATTCACGATGACGGCACGTTGCGCGTCGATGGCCGCAGTGTGGGCCGCATCGCCACAGACGGCGACATCCATCGCAACGGCCGCTCGTGGGGAAGAGCCCGTCCCTACAACGTGGGCGATCGCTTCTGGATCGCCGCTCTGCTCGTGTTCTTCAGCGGAGACCTCTGAGCGGGGGAGCGACACGAAGTCTGGCCGGTTAACGATCTGGTCGCCCGCCATTCGCGTTGTTCGGCTCGTTCACAGCGACGTTGAGCATCAGTTCGGGGAGGGTAGGGCATCGACAGCCATCGTCGCCTCAGGGCGCGCTCCCAGGCTGTTCGCCTCCCTCGGTGCGCGCGCCACGGCAAGGACTCTCGTGCTGCGTCCGCGAAGGGCGCCTTGGCGCGATTCCACGCGCGTCACGGAGCGTAGCCCGTGACTTCGGGCTGGCGCTGGGCCATGTCTCCCGCTTCCAGGGAATGTGGGCTGCGAACGAGTCGACAGGAGCGACGTGCTGAACGAGCGTTACGAGCCGCTGGGCGTGCTGGGCGAGGGAGGCTTCGCAGAGGTGCTGCGCGTGCGCGACCAGCGCCTCGGGCGTGAGGTTGCTCTCAAGCGACCGCTCGCAAGCAGCACGTCCGCCGCCGACGTTGAGGCCTTCCAGAAGGAGGCCCGCCTGACCAGCATGCTCGAGCACCCGAGCATCGCCCCGCTCTACGACAGCGACGTCGATGCCTCCGGACTCCCCTTCCTCTGTCTGCGGGTGGTTCGGGGCCGCACCATGGCCGAGATCATCGAGCGTCTCAACGAGGGTGACGCGGCGCTCTTCGAAGCCTATCCCTATCGTGAGCGGATTGCCATCTTTCTCAAGGTCTGTGAAGCGGTGGCGCACGCGCACGACAATGGGATCTATCACCGCGACATCAAGCCCGGCAACATCATGATCGGAGATCTCGGCCAGGTGTTCCTCCTCGACTGGGGTCTGGCGCGGCGAGAGGATCCGACAGTGCGCGATCGCGCTGACTCTGCGAATTTCTTCAAGGGAACCCTTCTCTACGCTCCTCCTGAAGCTGTTGTCGGTGAGCCTTTCACGGCCCAGTCCGACCTCTACTCCCTGGGAGCCACTCTCTATGAGTGGCTTTCGCTTCGCCCGCTCTTTGAGGGCAAGGATGGTGGTGCCGTGTTGATGGCCGTGCTCGACGAAGAGCCCGTCAGTCCATACAACCACAGGCACCCGATTCAGGGCAGGGTACCCATCGAGATCTCTCGCATCATCATGGGAACGCTGGCGAAGAACAAGGCCAGACGTCCCGCTTCGGTGCACGCGTTCGCGGCTCGGCTACGTACCTGGCTCCAGGGTGAGGTCAAGCCGGAGTGCCCCTGCACGGTGGTCAAGTTCACGTTTGAGCACCTGATGGAGTGGGTGAACAACCGCCCGCTGCTCGCCCCTTTCCTCCTGTTGTGGCTGCTCTATCCGGCCATCGCCCTGTTGCAGGTGCTGCTCGACAGGCTGCTGTGGAACGTGCCCTGATGCGCGAAGCGCCGAGGGGTTGCTCGCGCGTGGGGGCGAGCGCGCAGCAGTATGGGAAGAGCGGGTCGGTCGTCAATTCGTCGCCCATACACGGAGCGGTGCTTGTGCTCGAGACGCGGGAACGTCTCTTGGGCTCGGGCAACGGCGTGATTTGAAAGCAAGGTTCGCCCTCGTGGCAGTGGTGGCGGTGCTCGCGGGGTGGTGGCTCTGGCCGACGGGCAAGCGCTATCCACCGGGGGTTCTTGTGCCCGCCGATCCGAAGATCACCCCCGTCACGGGGGCCTCGCCCTTCCCCTACCTCGCGCATGATCGCCGCTACGACCTCACGCCCCAGGCGTCATACACGCTGCAGGCACGGGTGCTGTCGGTCAACCTTGAGTACGGCGATTCGCTCATCGGCCCCGTTGATCTCACCGTGGGCTGGGGTGCCATGTCCGACCAGGCGGTGCTCGACCGCATGCAGATCTGGCAGGACAACACCCGTCACTGGTTCTGCAAGCCCAAGGGTGATTGGCCCATCTCTCCAGACGAGGTCGCCCATCATGCGGTGAACACCCATCTCATTCCCGCAAGCCCCCAGATCGAGAAGGCGCTGCTGGCACTGGGGAAGGGCGACCTCATCTCTCTCGAGGGGAAGCTGGTGAAC
>RGZZ01000002.1 GCA_010028905.1 Pseudomonadota bacterium
GCGCACTGATGGACGCTTCCGCCGCATCCTCAACCGAGTTCACCTACGAGCTGGCATCAGACGGCCTGGTCAAGTCGTACGCCGGTCGTCGCGTCGTGAACGGCGTCTGCATCGGCATGAACGCGGGTGAGGTCGTGGGCCTCCTCGGGCCGAACGGGGCCGGAAAGACCACCACCTTCTATATGATGGTGGGGCTCGTGAAGCCAGAGGAAGGTCGGGTGCTGCTGCGGGGGCACGATCTCTCTCAGGCCCCCTTGCATGAGCGCTCTCGCGAGGGCATCGGATATCTGCCGCAGGAGCCGTCGACCTTTCGTCGTCTCTCGGTGGAGGAGAACCTGCAGCTCATCTGGCAGATGCTGGGCCTCGACGAGGCCGAGATCGAGCGCCGCGTCTCGCGCCTGCTCGGCGATTTCGGGCTCGATGCGCTGCGCCGCCAGAACGTGGTCTCGCTCTCCGGCGGTGAGCGGCGGCGTCTCGAGATCGCCCGTGCCATGGCGACTGAACCCCGCTATCTCCTGCTCGACGAGCCCTTCACCGGTGTCGATCCCCTTCACGTGAGCGAGATCCAGGAAATCGTCCGCGAGCTCCAGCGCAAGGGCATCGGCATTCTCATCACCGACCACAATGCGTCGGCGCTGCTCGAGATCGTGCACCGGGTCTACATCATCAGCGAGGGGCAGATCCTCGTGCACGGCACACCCACCGAGGTGGTGGCGAATCCGCTCGCGCGCAAGTACTACCTGGGGGAGCGCTTCTACTTCCGCAACGAGGCCGACCCCGCGGCCCAGGCCCAGGAAGAGGAGCGGGCGGTGTCGTGAGGATTCTCGACCGCTACGTGGTCTCCGAGATGGCGGGGCCGTTCCTGTTCGGCGTGTGCACCTTCACGCTGCTCTTCATGTCGGTCGACACCTTCATGCGAGCCGCTCGCATGTTCTCCGATGGCACGCAGGGCCTCAAGGTTGCCGCCGTGTTCGTGCTGGCCAGCATTCCCGGCGTCCTGGCCTACGCCTTTCCGATGTCGTCGCTTCTCGCGTGCCTGATGGCGTTCGGACGCCTCTCGGCGGACTCCGAGGTCGTGGCGATGAAGGCGGGGGGCATCAGTCTCTACCGCATCGCCCGACCGGGTCTTGCGCTCACCGTCGTGCTCTCCATCGTGGCCTTCTACCTGATCGACCAGATCGCGCCTGAGGCCAACTACCAGGCCCACAACCTCGTGGCGAAGCAGCTCGTGGCGGAGAGCGGTCAGATGCAGAACCTCAAGGTGCAGGAGGTGGCGGCCGATGGCACCGACCGCGTGGTGCTGGCCCGCAGCTTCGATCTCGATCGCGGTCTTCTCTCGCAGCTGACGATCTTGTTCTACCGCAGCAATCTGCGCGTGCGCGTCATGTACGCCGAGGACGCGGTGTGGGAGAAGCAGTCTGACGGTCTGTACGGCTGGGTCATGCACAAGGTCAAGACCCAGGATCTCGACGCCAACCAGAGCGTCACCTACGACACGTTCTCCGAGCAGATGGTGGCCCCCATCGCCTCCACGCCGGCTCAGCTCGCCGTGAGGCCGCGCGGGCGCGACGAGATGACACGCGACATGCTGCTCGACAAGATTCGCTACGAGCGCTATATGGCCCAGATCGAGGCCGAAGAGGCCAGGGTCGCCGAGAGCAAGGGGCTCAAGAAGGGCGAGAACAAGGGCCTCAAAAAGGCCTGGTCGTACACGGTGGAGTATTACTCGCGTATCGCCATCCCATTCTCTTGTCTCGTCTTCGGGCTGTTCGGCATCCCGCTGGGATTGCAGCCGCACCGTACGAGCAAGTCCATCGGGCTGGGTCTGAGCATCATCTTCATCTTCATCTACTACCTGCTGATGACCACGAGCCGCTCCCTCGGAGAGAGCGGCATCCTTCCGCCGTTCGTGGCCGCCTGGTTGCCGAACGCGCTGTTCGCTGCCGTCGGCATGGTGCTCTTGGTGAGGGCCGGCAAGGTTTAGGAGCGCTGTGCGGTGGCTGTAGCCCTGCGAATCTTTCTCATCGTGGTCGTGGGCGCCGCCCTGAGTGGTCTGGTGGCGTATCTCGGCAATCAGCTCGGGCGCCAGGTGGGCCGTCGCAAGATGACGCTTGCGGGGCTTCGTCCGCGCTACACCTCGAACATCATCACCGTGGCCACGGGCGCGGTCATCTACCTCCTCACGCTGGGCATCCTCTCGGTGGCCTCGTCTGACGTGCGGCAGTTGCTCGTCGGCCTGCGCGAGCTCGAAGAGCAGCGATCGCAGCTCCAGCACCAGGTGAAGGGGCTCGATGAGAAGGTCAAGGCGGGTCCGGTCTCCTTGCCTTTCCAGCCTCTGGCCGTGGGCGTGATTCAGTGCGGGCTGTCTGCGGACGACATGCGGGCCCAGATCGACACGCTCCTGCAGCTAGCCAATGACAACTTCGTCGCGCGCAACAATCAGCTTGCGTCGAAGTGCGGTCTCGCGCCCTTGCCAGATGAGAAGAAGCTGGTGAAGTACGTGGCCGCCGACAAGGAGGGGATTCTCGACACCCTCCGCAAGGCCCCGAAGGGCTCCACGGTGGTATGCATCGTGCTCTCCGGCAAGGTCACGGCCTACTACGACGATGAGACCGTGGCGCAGTTCCTGTTCCGCCCGAACCCGGTGGTGTTCCGCAAGGATCAGGTCATCACCTCGGGGGTCATCGACGGCCGGGCCACCTCAGCGCAGGTGTACAAGCAGGTGTACGAGTTCATCTTCAAGGATCTCAACTACACGTGTCTCGAGCAGTATCACATGGTGCGCAATCCCCTCACGAACAAGCTCGATACCAGTATCGACGGCTTCATGATGCGACAGGCGGCCGATCAGATCGCGCGCATGAACAAGCCCATGCGCCTTCAGGTGGTGGCCAACAGCGAGATCCATCCGCTTGGACCGCTCGACGCGCGGCTGCTCGTGGTCAATCAGTGAGCACGCCGTCTGGCCCGGTGCTGGCCATCGATCCCGGGCGGGACAAGTGCGGCCTGGCCGTGGTCGACGCACGGGGAGCGCTGGTGTTTCGCGAGGTGTCTGCCACGCCAGAGCTGGAAGCCCGGGTCGAGGAGGCGCTTCGGAGGTTCTCTCCCGCGCGGGTCCTTATGGGCGACGGAACAAAGTCACGCGATCTGCGACCAAAGGTCATCGATGTGGTGGAACGGATTCAGGCGGGAACCGGGGTTGAGCTGGTGAGCGAGCGACACACGACGGAGCGTGCGCGCCTCGCCTACTGGCGCGACAACCCACCTCGTGGGCTCCTGCGGTGGCTGCCGCAGGGAATGCGGGTGCCACCCGAGCCGTATGACGACTATGCGGCCTGGTGCCTCGCGCTCGCCTGGATGGGTCTCGAGGCCCCGGATCGCTGAGGGCGATGGCGCTGGCCTTTACGTCAGGCAGGAAGCCGACTATCATGGAGGCGACGCGGTCGCGCGCCCAGACGAGAGATGGAGTGAGAGCATGCGCAACGCCCGATGGATGATGGTTCGCAGCCTTCTGCTGGCGCTCATGATGCTGGCGGGAGCCAGCGCAGGGGCGAGAGCGGCAAACATTCCCGTACTGGGATCCGTGGTCGAGCCGAACTCGGCACAAGGCGCCGTGGGGGTTCTTCCGGCCGAGGGCGTTACGGTGACCGTGGTGGGCACATCGCTCAGCGACACCACTGACGCGCGCGGCGCCTTCCAGTTCAAGGCGGTGCCGGAGGGCGAGATCACCCTCATGGCCTTCAAGCCCGGGTTCCAGCCGACCATCAAGAAGGTCACGTTGCGCGGCCCCATGCCCGGCCAGGTGCTCCTCTATCTGCTACCGGGAGGCAGCGTGAACATGGGAGGGCAGGAGCACATCGTGAAGGCCGACACGGTGTACGTGGCGTTCTCGGCGCCCGTGCCGACGGGGTCAAACGGCTCGACCGTGAACTCTCCCTTGTCCGGCTCGGCCACCACCAGCATCAGCTACATGGGCGCTGTCGCCAACGGTGCCGACCCGTTCACCTTTGGCGGCAACGTGCCCAACATGCCGACCGGTCCCAACCAGTTCTCCACCAACGTCAGCGTTGCGCCGAACCAGCTCATGGTCCTCGATCCGGAGAAGCCGCAGCAGACCGACTACGTCGAATCGGCGAGCCGGCTGTTCTGGCTGGCCTTCAGCGCCAGCGGCAACAAGCTCTTCGCCGCGTCAGATCAGAACGTCATCAACGTCTTCGACACCTCGAAGAACAACATCTTGCTGCAGCAGATCCCGGCCGGTGGTGTGGTCAACGATCTCGTACGCAGCGGCAACTTCGTGTACGCGTCGATCATGCGCGCCAACGGTGATGGCATCATGGTCATCGACCCCAGCCGCAACGCACCCACCCGCATCCTGCCCGTTCCCCCGCTGCCCACCGGAGGCATCGCCCACGCGTGGTCGGTTGCCGCCAGCAGCGACGGCAGCCGCATCTACGCGGCCATCGGGAACGAGCGTGACGGAGAGGTGGCCGCCATCGATTTCATCACCACCCATCCGGTGGCGGTGACCCGCGTGGGCGCCAACCCCATGGGCATCGCGCTCACCCCGGACAATCGCTATGTGCTCGTCGCCAACAGCAAGGCGGCCACGGTCACCGTTCTCGACGCCGCCACCCTGCAGCCGGTGGCGAACATCCCGGTGGGCATCACGCCTTTTCACATCGCTGTTCGGCCCGACTCCACGAAGGCCTACGTCACCTGCAGGGGCAGCAATGCCGTGCACGTCATCCATCTCTCGACCCTGCAGCCGGGGCCGGTGATTCCTGTGGGAACCAACCCGATGGGCATCGCGGTGACGGGCACGGGGAATCATGTGTACGTGGCCAATCAGGGGAGCGCCACGGTCTCGATCATCGATGGCGACACCGACACGTTCCTGCGCAACACCACCCCTCTGCCACGCAGCCGCCCCTACGGCATCGCCGTGAAGCCCTGAGAACAGGGGCTTCCTCGACCTGCCGGGCTCCGCTTCGCGCGGCGTCGCTCCAACAATAGGGAGCGCAGAGGAGACTTCAGGGTCGCGGAAAGAGGGAACGGCCCCTGCACTGCGAAAGGTGTTCGGCCGCTTCCCGCCCGATTCGCATTGCGTGGGAGCGGTCTCCGAGCGTCGACGGGTGGCTTTGCGGCCGTGCCTTTCGAACAAGGACAGGATGCGCGACGTCTCCCATGCGAGCGGCCGTCCCACCGGGCGCTCATCAACTCAGGCAAGGCAGGTAACCTTCCCGTGTCTCTACTCGCCGCGGTACGCAGCCTCTTCGACAGCAACGCCAAAGAGATCAAGAAGATCGAGAAGATCGTCAAGCAGATCAATGGCCATGAAGAGGCCATCAAGCGACTCACCGATGAGGGGCTGAAGGCAAAGACCGACGAGTTCCGCGGGCGCCTGCAGAAGGAGAGCGATCTCGAGGTCATCCTGCCGGAAGCGTTTGCGGTGGTGCGCGAGGCGTCTCTGCGGGCTATCGGGCTGCGTCACTACGACGTGCAGATGATCGGCGGCATCGTGTTGCACCAGGGGCGTATCTCCGAGATGCGCACGGGAGAGGGCAAGACCCTCGTGGGAACGTCACCCACCTACCTGAACGCGTTGCTGGGCAAGGGCGTGCACGTGGTCACGGTCAACGACTACCTGGCCAAGCGAGACGCCCGCTGGATGGGGCCCATCTATCACTTCCTCGGCCTCACGGTGGGGGTCATCCAGCACGACACGGCCTACCTCTACGACCCCGAGTGGGAGGTCGATGACGAGACGGTCAACCATCTTCGTCCCGTGCATCGGCGTGAGGCCTACGCGGCAGACATCACGTACGGCACCAACAACGAGTTCGGGTTCGACTACCTGCGCGACAACATGGTCATGCGTCTCGAGGATTGCGTGCAGCGGCCGCTCTGGTACGCCATCGTCGACGAGGTCGACTCCATTCTCATCGACGAGGCGCGTACGCCCCTCATCATCTCTGGCATGGGACGCAAGTCCACCGACCTGTACGATAAGTTCTCCAAGATCGCCCTCAAGCTCAAGGCCGAGGTCGATTACGAGGTTGACGAGAAGGCGCACAGCGTGCCGCTCACCGAGGCGGGTGTGGCCCACGTCGAGGAGATCCTCGGCATCCAGAAGCCCGACTCCCTGTACGATGACGACAACATCGAGTTCGTGCACCACGTAAACCAGGCGCTGCGCGCCAAGGAGCTCTACAAGCTCGACGACGAGTACGTCATCAAAGAGGGTGAGATCGTCATCGTCGACGAGTTCACCGGCCGTCTCATGTTCGGACGTCGCTATTCTGATGGCCTGCATCAGGCCATCGAGGCCAAGGAAGGCGTGAAGGTCCGCCAGGAAGACCAGACCCTGGCCACCATCACGTTCCAGAACTACTTCCGCCTCTACCACAAGCTTGCCGGCATGACCGGCACGGCGGCCACCGAGGAGCGCGAGTTCCGCGACATCTACAACCTCGACGTGGTGATCATTCCGACGAATCGCAGCATCAGCCGAAAAGATCTTCCAGATCAGGTCTACAAGAACCAGCAGGCCAAGCTCAATGCGGTCATCGCAGACATCGAGGAGTGTCACAAGCGGGGGCAGCCCGTTCTCGTGGGAACGCGCTCCATCGAGAAATCCGAGGAGCTCGGGCTGCATCTCAAGCGTCGCGGCATCCCGCACAACGTCCTGAACGCGAAGTACCACGAGAAGGAAGCCACCATCATCGCGCAGGCGGGGCACAAAGGCGGGCGGGCCGCGGCGTCGACATCATCCTCGGTGGAAACCCGCCGGATCAAGCAGAGGCCGTGGAGGTCCGTACCGCGGGAGGGCTGCACATCATCGGCACCGAGCGTCACGAGTCGCGTCGCATCGACAACCAGCTGCGCGGTCGTGCCGGGCGACAGGGCGATCCGGGAACAACGCGCTTCTACATCGCACTCGATGACGAGCTCATGCGCCTCTTCGGCTCAGACCGCATTGCGGGCTGGATGGATCGTCTCGGGGTCGAGGAGGACGTGCCCATCGAGCACGGCCTGATCACGCGGGGCATCGAGAATGCCCAGAGCAAGGTCGAGTCGCGTCACTACGACATGCGCAAGAGCGTTCTCGAGTATGATGACGTGATGAACAAGCAGCGCGAGGTCATCTACACCGAGCGCCTGCGCATCTTGAAGGGGGAAGACCTGCGCCCGCACGTCGAGGAGATGCTCGACGAGCTGTTCGCGGAGCTGGTCGACACCTACGCACCAGAAAACGCGGGGCGCGACGAGTACGACATCGAGGGCCTGGCCCGCGCTGTGCGCGAGTTCTTCCCGCTCGAGGCGGAAGACGTCGAAGAGCTGCGTGACCTCGATCGCGAGGCGCTGCGCGAGACCGTTGTCGACTGGGCGCACGAGGCCTATGAGCAGCGCGAGGAAGAGCTCGGGGGCGACCTCCTGCGCGAGCTCGAGCGCATGGCGCTACTGCACACCATCGATGACAAGTGGATCGACCATCTGCAGTCGATGGACATGCTGCGCGAAGGCATCGGGCTTCGCGCGTATGGCCAGAAAGATCCTCGCCTCGAGTACATCGCCGAGGCGTTCAACGAGTTCGAGGGCCTCAAGCAGCGCATCCGGGAAGACACCATCAACTTCCTCTTCCGGGTGCGCGTTCACGAGGGCGCCGAGGCGCCTCAGATGCACGCCCCCCAGGTCCAGATCACCGGAACCAACCGAGATGATGAAAGCGGCGCTACCCCTGTGCGTCGTCCGAACTCGAAGGTGGGCCGAAACGACGCGTGCCCGTGTGGCAGCGGCAAGAAGTTCAAGAAGTGCCACGGCAGGGCCTGACCTGCGGCGTCCGGCAGATGGCGTGCGGCACCCGACCCAGATTCACACCCTTGGAGGCAGGTCATGATCACGGCGAACGATGTGGAACGAATGCACGAGCAGCTCAAGGCGCGGCTGGTCCGCGTCAAGGAGTATCTTTGACCTGACGGCACTCGCGCAGCGGGCCGATCAGCTCGAGCAGCAGATGGGCGCGCCCGATCTGTGGGACAACCCGGATCGAGCCCGCACGCTCACCAAGGAGCTCGATACCACGCGCCAGACATTGAAGCGCTGGCGCTCGCTCGATGACCGGCTTGATGATCTGCAGGCCTACGCTGAGCTGCTCGGGGAGGGGGAGGCCATCGATCAGGCCGAGCTCGACGAGCACGTACGTCTGCTCGAGGCCGATGTCGACGCGGCTGAGGTGTCGACATTGCTCACCGAGCAGTACGACAATCACGACGCGATCCTCTCCATCCATGCTGGCGCCGGTGGCACCGACGCGCAGGACTGGGCGCAGATGCTCATGCGCATGTACCTGCGGTGGCTCGAGCGCGGCGGATTCACCGCGGAGGTCGTCGATGAGTCGGAGGGCGAGGAGGCCGGCATCAAGTCGGCCACCATCATGGTGAGCGGTGGGGTCTCTTCATTCGGCTACCTGAAGTCAGAGAAGGGCGTGCATCGCCTGGTCAGGCTCTCGCCGTTCGATTCGGCCCACCGGCGCCACACCGCGTTTGCCCAGGTCGACGTGATGCCCGACATCGATGACACCATCAAGGTCGAGATCTCTCCGGATGACCTGAAGGTCGATGTGTATCGATCGAGCGGCGCGGGGGGGCAGCACGTGAACAAGACCGAGTCTGCGGTGCGCCTCACCCACCTGCCCACGGGGATCATCGTGGCCTGTCAGAACGAGCGCAGCCAGCATGCCAACAGAGATACGGCCATGCGCATCCTGAAGGCGCGCCTGTTCGAGCACGAGCGACAGGAGCAGGAGAAGAAGCTGGCCGCCATCCGAGGCGAGCATCGTGACATCGCGTTTGGCAGCCAGATCCGGTCGTACGTCCTGCACCCCTACTCGTTGGTGAAGGACCTGCGATCCGGGTACGAGACCGGGAACGTGCAGGCGGTTCTCGACGGTGACCTCGACCCCATCATCAAATCCTATCTAGAGGCTCGGGTTCTGCAGAAGATGGCGGGCGACGCCACCGATGTCGCGTGAGGCGCCGGCGATTCGGCGCGAGAAAGGCTGTGGTTCGATGACCTCAGAGACCCATCCCCTGGTGAGGCCGTGCATCCTCGACTGCCGCCCGTATGTGGCGGGGCGTCCGCGCAAGAGCGTGCAGGAGATGCTCGGGCGTGATGACGTCATCAAGCTGGCCTCCAACGAGAATCCACTGGGGCCCTCACCGCTGGCGCTCGAGGCCGTCACGCGCGCTGCGCGCGAGATGCACTACTACCCGGACGACGCCAGCACCGAGCTGCGCGAGCGCCTCTCGACGTACTGGGGCCTACCCCCCCAGAGCTTCCTCGTGGGGAACGGATCGATGCAGATACTCGAGCTGATCTGCAAGACCTTCGTGAACGATGGCGAGGAGGTCATCTCCGGACACCCTTCCTTCCGGGTGTTCGATGGCCTGGTGCGGGCGGCCGGAGGGCACTGGCGGGGCGTGCCGCTGCGTGACCACGTCCACGATCTCGAGGCGATGTCGGCAGCCATCGGGCACGCCACTAAGATCGTCATCGTGTGCAATCCGAACAATCCCACCGGCACGGTCGTCGCGCCGTCGGCGCTGCGCGATTTCGTGGCGGGGTTCCCGTCTGATCGCCTGCTCGTGCTCGACGAGGCCTACGCAGAGTACTGCGAGGAAGGGGCCATTCCCGACTTCCGCGAGCTGCTCGAGATGTGTCCGAACCTCCTCGTGCTGCGCAGCTTCTCGAAGGCATATGGTCTCGCGGGGGCACGCTGCGGATACGCAGTGGGTTCGATTGCCCTCATCAATCTGCTCGAGCGGGCGCGCATGCCGTTCGTGGCGAACGCGCTGGCACTTGCTGGCGCCCAGGCCGCGCTCGACGACGTCGACTTCCTCGAGCGCTCGCGCAGGAACAACCAGGAAGGCCTTGCCCGTATGCGCGATGGGCTGCGCGCACTCGGCCTCCAGGCGCTCGAGACCCAGACGAACTTCCTGGCCGTGCGGGTGGGATCCAATGATCTTCGCTACTTCGAGGAGATGCTGCAGGAAGGTGTCATCGTCTTCCCTGGCACGAACACCGATTTCCGAGGGTGGGTTCGCGTGACCGTGGGAACACCGCCCCAGGTTGAGCGCTTCCTTCAGGCCACTGCCCGGGTTCTCGAGCGGGCGCGCCACGAGATCGAAGCCGAGCCCGCCCTCCAGGGCTGAGCAGCCAGATCTGGGCACGGTCGGCAGGTTTTTCGACAGCCCCCTTGCGCCGGAAGTTGGAAACGATTACAATGGGGCGACTGTTCGAGTCAGGTGTCTGATGGTGGCTCTGAAATGCCTCTGCACACCTGTTCACATCTGAGCAACAAAAATCCGGTGCATCCATGAAGGAACCGGTTTTCTTGCGAAGAAGGAGTTCGAACAGGTGTAGAAAAATTCAATCTTTCCGGCCGAGACTGAATGGTGCGACGGCACCTCACAGTCGAACGCCGAGGGCGACGGGTCGCAGATGCGCCGTCGACCCAGCTCCAGGGGTGAACGTCTTCTTCAACAACGTGGTGGCTTGAAAGAGAACAGCGAGGCGTCGGGCGCAGAGCGTGCCTGAGGCCTCTTGATGCTTCTCTGTCCACGTGAGAGGCCGTGAAACACCGGAAGGTTCCCAAGGGTTACAGAGTCCTGAGGTTTGTCGGTGCCGTGTGGTGCCGGCAGGAGAGGAGGTAGATACAGATGTGCAATCGGTTCGTTGAGGAAACAAGCATGCTCTGCGGGTCCCGCGCGCACGGACGGTCGACCTCTCCTCCACATCAAGGCCCTGCCTGTCAGGGCCAAAAAAACGGAGGAAGAACATGAGACGCATCTCATGGCTGGTGCTTGCACTGGCAATGGTCGTTTCCATGTTCCGTCCCGCCATGTCCGCACCCATGTTTCCGGATGTTCCGGATATGTGGGCGAAGGACGCAGTAGCTGCGCTCGCGGCGAAGGGTATCCTCGAGGGATATCCGGACGGCACCTTCAAGGGTGACCGTGCGGCCACCCGATACGAGGTTGCCATGATCGTTGCGCGCCTGCTGGCGAAGATGGAGCAGGAGCACGCCACATTCGCAACCAAGGCAGATCTCGACGAGCTTCGTCGTCTCGTCAACCAGCTCAAGGATGAGCTCGATGCGCTGGGCGTTCGCGTCCAGAACCTCGAAGACAACGTTGCGCGCCTCGATAAGCGCGTGACCGAGCTCGAGCGCATCACCTTCTACGGCAGCCTCGACACCCGCTTCGTGTCGATGCGCATGCAGAACAACGGCATCTCCACCGGAACCAACGGTTCCGTTGGTGGCGTGACCGTTGCCACGCCCGGCGGCGTCGCGTTCACCGCGGGCGCTGGCGGTGTGGTCAGCAGCCCTCTCGCTTCCGCGGCGACCGCGGGTCAGAGCACCACGTTCAGCAACCTCGCGAGCAACCTCGTTCCCGCGGGCTTCATCGTGAACGGTGGCTCTGGTCTCCCGGCCAACCCGCTGGGTCCTGGCGCGACGGCTCCCCCGAACACCCTGGCTGTGCCTCCGGTGTCGACGGGTCTGCCCAGCGTCGTCATGACGGGCGTCGGCTCCCCCGCCGCCTTCATCGCTGGTAATGCCCCTGGTCTGCCTGCGCGCGTCGCTGGCCGCCCCGTGGTCATCAACCAGTTCGCCCCGAACACGGGCAGCTTCAACAACAGCGTCAACCCCAGCTACAACGTTGTGGTCGGCTCTGCCCTCGGTCTCGGCACTTCCAACCCGTTCACCGGCACCACCGGTGCGGCTGGCGTGCTGCCGACCGTTCCCTCTGTGCTCCCCACGTTCGAGTTCCGCACGGGCCGTCCGTGGACCCAGGGCACTGGCTACAGCGGCCAGGGCATCCTCGGCGTGCGCATCAAGCTGAACCCCGACATGGACGCGGGCGCTGAGTTCGCCTCGTACGTGAGCGCGGGTGACGCGATTGTCGACGCGTTCTATGGCGTGTCGGCCGCTCGTCAGATGAACGTGTTCGCAAGCAACCAGTCTCTCGCCGGTCTCGATGCTGGCCAGGGTGCGGCTCACACCCCCTGGACCCGCATGGTCATCGACAACTTCTGGTTCCTGCACAAGCCCAGCAACATCAAGGTGCAGCTCGGCTCGTTTGGCGATACCCACATGGATGGCATCGTCTACACGCCTGAGTTCAACCCGAACTACTTCGGACCGCGCAACCTTGACAACTACGGCTTCCGCGTTTCGGGCCGCCACCACCTCCTCGCTCCTTTCGAGTGGGAAGTGTTCGGCTCGCAGGTCGCCGACGGCAACCAGCTCACCACCGCCTTCCCTGGCGTCGTGGCTGCCACAGGTGCCACCCCCTACCGCCCCTTCCTCTGGGGTGTTGACGGCAAGTGGACTTTCGGCCAGGAGGGCAACCAGGGCCGCTTCAAGTTCAACCTGCTCCGCATCTGGGACGACAGCGCTGCTGGCGCCGCCACCACCGTTGGCTCCATCGTGGGCGTGAACGGTGTGACCCTCGACTGGGCCAACCCGAACGGCTACTTCGCCGCTCAGGTCTCGCCCCAGTTCACCAACAACGCCACCGGCGTTACCCTCAACCCGAATGGCAGCCGCGTGGCTGGCATCGGCTCCACCTCTGACGTGCGTCCCATCATCCCGATCATCGCGGGCAATGGTGGCGGCCTCGCCAACGGTACCGGCCAGGTGACCCTGCCGGTGTACGGCATCGACACCACCGCCTCTGGCG
Source organism: Pseudomonadota bacterium (assembly GCA_010028905.1). Classification (NCBI taxonomy): domain Bacteria; kingdom Pseudomonadati; phylum Pseudomonadota; species Pseudomonadota bacterium. Next base: position 12,747 of record RGZZ01000002.1, read on the forward strand.
TGTTCGGTGCGACGCAGGTGCCTGTCGTCAGCGCTCTCAACACCGCCGCCAACGGTGGTGCCGCGGGTGCTGCCATCGGTGGTCTCCCCGCGTCCAGCTTCGGACCGCAGTCCATGTTCACCTGGGGTCTCTCGGGTGGCTGGGACTACACCTGGAACAACGACGTGAAGATGCGCTTCGGCGTGGAGTATGGCAACTCGAGCTACAAGCCGAGCGCCAACTCGCCCTACAACGCTCCGAACGGTTCGGCCTACCGCATCGGTCTCGGCTTCACGCTGTTCAGCGACTTCGACGTTGACACCGAGTACATCGATGTCAACCCGTACTACAACCCGTACGTTCTGCAGTACCCGAACGTGAACGGCGTGAGCCAGGCCTTCTGGCGCCTGCCGAGCCTGTCGTGGTTCCCGCAGATGTACCCGGTCAGTGACAAGGACCAGTTCCCGAACAACCGCATGGGCGTCCGCCTGAACTTCAAGTGGAACCCGGTTGATCCGAAGGACGGCAAGCACAAGACCGTGTTCTACGGTGAGTACGGCAACATGGCCCAGGATCAGACCTCGCTCCAGCAGGTTCGCTACAGCCCCGGCAGCATTGCCATGGGTAGCCTCCTGCCTGGTTCCGGCCCTGGCACTGGCGTCCCCTCGATCTATGACCCGAACGGTACGATCCCGAACGGCTTCGTGCTGGGTCAGAACCCTGGTTACATCGACACCGTCTTCACGGGCTACCACCCGACTTCGTTCGCTGGTTACACGGGCAGCCTTGCGCCGTCCACCGTCAACCAGTTCGCGACGCCGCTGGAGAACGTCCGTGGCCGTGTCACCAACTGGGGCATCGGTGCGAACTACCGGTTCGACAACCTGGGTGGCCTGGGCATCCACGCCGCCTACAAGGACTGGCAGTTCACCCGCCCCTCGGGCCTGACGCCTCAGTTCGGCGGTTCCGAGAACAACATCGACCTCCACAACAGCGGCGGTCTCGTTGCTCTGAACTACCCGATCAACGAGCGCTTCAGCGTCAAGGGCGGTTACTCGTGGGCTACCGTGAAGGGTCACTACGATCCGACCGGTATCTACCGTAACTTCGCTCTCGACACCGCAAGCACCACGTTCCAGACGCTCAACACCGATCAGACGAGCCCGTTCATCGGCTTCGACTATGACGTGGCCAAGAACGTCAACTGGAACATGACTGCGAAGTGGCTCGACAACCACGACAACCTGGGCACCTTCAGCACGCCCACCTTCTTCATGGCTCGCAACCCCTTCAGCTGGACTGGCTTCATGCTCACGTCCCAGGTGAAGGTCAGCTTCTAAACCAGAAGCAGGCCTGAAGGCGGGGCCCCCGGCGCAAGCCGGGGGCCCTTTGCATTTGCCGGGAAAGATCTCCGTGCGCGAAACTTTTTTCACGCACGGAGGACCAATTCCAGCATGACATCGATGCAGCTCGCCATCACACAAGGGGTCAGCCCATTCCCTCTTGAATCCCTCCCCGTCAGACCCCACGCCGCGAAGCCCAGGCTCGAGGCGGTGGCGCCCATACAGGGGAGGCGACCCGTGGACGAAGACCTGGCGCTGGTCGAGCGCTTCAAGATGGGTGAATCAGCCGCGTTCGAGCAACTTGTCAGCAAGTATCAGCGAAGCGTCTTGAACCTGGTCTACCGCTTCACCGGAGATGCCTCTCGGGCGGAAGATCTCGCGCAAGAGGTCTTTGTTCGCCTGTACCGGGCACTCGACGGGTTCGAGGCCAAGGCGCGCTTCTTCACCTACCTGTACAAGATCACGCTGAATCTCTGCCTCAAGGACCGTGAGCGGGAGCAGCGGCGGAGAACCCAGAGCCTCGATGAACGCGGCGGAGATGACCTGCAGCGCGTGCGCGAGGTGGCAGATCCCAAGGGGTCGGCGGAAGATCTGGCCGAGCGTCGCGACACCGCGCGCATCGTGCGAGAAGCCGTGCAGTCGCTGCCCGATGAGCAGCGCACGGCGGTCATCCTGCATCGCTTTCATGGGTTGTCGTACGAAGAGCTGGCCGATGTGCTCGAGATCTCCCTGCCCGCTGTGAAGTCGCGTCTCCATCGCGCAAAGCTGGCCCTCAAGGAGAGGCTTGCGAGCTATGTTACTGGTGAAGGTGAAGTGAGTCGTCATGCGCTGTGAGGAAGCCCTCGAGCATCTGCTCGAGGAAGAACGGCTGGTTTCAGCTGATGCGACGGGGGCGCTCGCCGCCCATCTCGATGCGTGTGCGCAGTGCCGTCAGGCGCGACAAGAGATCGAAGGGGCGTGGTCGTTGCTTGGTGCGTGGTCTGCGCCCGAGCCACAGGCTGGGTTTGCCGACCGCGTCATGGCGCGGGTTCGTGATGAAGATGTCTGTGCGGCTGTGCAAGAAGCGCTGATCGAGCGCAACGGTGACCTCGTTGATCTCGCGCACCGCGACCATCTCGAGGCGTGCGCGGAATGTCAGGGAGAGGCCAGCGCGATGCGCGCCACCTGGCAGTCTCTGGGGGAGTGGGCTGATGTTGCGCCCTCTCCTGATTTTGTGAGGTCGGTGATCACCCGTGCCCGGGGGGGTGATGTGCCGCGGCAAGGTCAGCGCGCATTGCGGCCCTGGCACCGCGCGCGTGCCGTTGCCAGCATTGCGGCGTTGCTTGCCATCGTGCTGGGGGTCTTCGCCTGGCTGGGACCCGCGCACCGCGATCGCGGAATGTCGACGTCGGCTGGACGAGGCTCGGGGGCCGTGGCAGCGGTCGATTCCCCAGACCTCACCTCGGAGGGCGATGATCTACTAGAGGCGTTGCGACCGCCCGCGCCCAGCGGGGAAGCCGACGACGCGATTGAAGAGGTGCTCTCCGCCTCGTTCGTGGCGGCGCGCTGAACGTCAGCGTCTTTGGTGCTGTGCGTCGTCTGTGCTGACGCCAACCCCTTTGATCAAGGGCCAGTAAAGACGTCTACCGGCGTGACCCCCAGATCGAGTGCTGGCTTCTCCTCGAGCCCAGGCAGGCTGCGTATCCCCAGCTTGTTGTCGCCCTCGAGGGCGATATAGAGCTTGCTCTGGTCGGGTGAGAGTGCGAGGCCATAGGGGCGCGCCCCCACCGGGGTGGCGAGCGGCTCCGCGCTCAGATCGTCGCGCGAGAAGGTGACCACCGAGCTGTCCTCGACACAGGCAACGTAGACCTTCCCACTCTCTGCTGCAACCACGTCGTAGGCACCGTCTCCGACCTTGACCGTGGAGACCAGGGCGAGGGTGGTGGCATCGAGCACCGAGACGTCGTTGCCGTCGAATGAGCTGACATACAGAAATCGGCCACCCGGATCGACTGCAAGGCCGAAGGCCCCGGGGGGGACCTGGGCGCGCGCAGCTTCCTGGCCGCTGTCCGGCGCGCAGGCAATCACCAAGTTGTCCTTGTGGGCCAGCACGTACAGCCGCTTCTCGTCGCATGAGAGAGCCACGAGGGCAGGCTGATGGCCGGAGGGAAACGTGACCACGGTCTTGCGGCTCTCGAGATCGAGAACGGTGACGCTGTCGCTGCCCTTGTTGGCCACATAGAGGCGCTTCCCATCGCGGCTCATGACCATTCCCGCGGGCTCACGCCCGGTGTTCAGCCGACCCACCGGGATACCGGTGGTCTGGAAGACCCGAACGTAGTCCTGGGTCTTCGCTGAAGCGTAGAGATAGAGCCCATCAGGAGAGAGGGCGACGCCGCCGGCCCCGTGCTCGACGGGGAACTTTTCGGCAGGCGTGTCATCACTGGTGCGGATGGCTACCACGTAGCTGTCCTTGTCGCTGACGTACACGCGCGGACCCTCCGGGCGTGCGGGTCTCTCCCCTGTCGGTGCCGGTGAGGGGGGAGCCATGCTCTGCTGCAACCACTGGCAGCCGCTGCTGCCCAACGCCATCAGGAGGGAGAGAACGAGAAGAGGGAACCTCGACATGAGGTTCCCCCTTACGACGCACTGCAGGTGATCCCTGCGCCCTGTTCGGGTGTGTGGCTCAGCGGATGATGAACTCGTCATTTCCGCCGAGCGCCATGCCCGGTGAGAACGACGGTGGCGCAGCGGTGTTGGTGTTGGCGGTCTCGAGCGTCACCTGCACCTTGATGTGGTTCTTGATCGAGACATCTTGCGCCACGATCTGGGAGTTCGTCTCCACCTCGGACCGAACGAGGCGGCCTTCCTTGTAGGCGAAGTACGTGGTTCCCGTAGCCGAGATGCGCTGCTCCACCTTGTCTTGCAGCGGGATGCTCGACTCCGGGCAGGAGACCTTGATCTCGGCGCACTCGTAACCGTTGGTGCGCGTGAATCCCCACAGCGAGTAGTGGTAGGTGAGCTTGACCTCCTTGTGGCCCGTCACCTTGCCATCGGCGTCGGTGATGGGGACGGGGATCGCGCTGTCACCCGTCCAGGTCTCTCCCTGCTTCACGGGCTTGGTGGGGAAGGGAGGCTGGGAGAACGGGAGGTCCATGTTGGTCTGGATGACCTCACCGCTTCGCTTCATCCTCATCGACACGGTCTTGCCCGTGGGGTCTTGCCCGGGCTCGAAGGGCACATTCTCCTGATCACGCTTCAGAGAGACAGACTGGATTGTGACGTCGACAGCCGTGGTGCCGTCTGGGCTCACCTCGGTGGCCTTCTGCAGCATCACCATCTCCATGAGCGAGGAACCGCTGGCGGTCTGCTCGCCTTCGCGGAGCATCTGCTCTGATTCGACGACCGTGCGGTACTGCAGCTGCTCACCCGGCTGCATCTTGTACTCGAGTGTGATGGCGTCTCCCGAGGCCATGAAGGTGATCCTCCTCAACCTGCACGTCTCGTGTTGGGCGTGCTACCGATAGGAGGCCGTTCTTCTAAGCCCTTGCGATTCCTCCTGCCAGTCAGCAGCGGCCGCGCTCTCGCCCCTGTCAGGCAGGGAGGAGAAAGCGCCGCGACGGCACGAACACGAGGAGACGCGGCCGCCGGTGGCATCGGAGGCCCAGCAGGGAAGAAGGCGGTCCATGCTCGGAACCCGTTACATCGGGCGGTACAAGGTCATCGAGGAGATTGGCCGTGGTGGCATGGGCATCGTCTACCGGGGGGAAGATCCTCGGCTCGAGCGCCCCGTCGCCATCAAGGTGCTTCCGCCTCGAAAGACCTCCGGCAAAGCCCTCGAGCGCTTCAAGCGCGAGGCACGCGTCTGCGCCCGCCTCGACCATCCGTATGTCCTCAAGATCTACGACTACGGCGAAGAAGAGCAGACCTATCACATTGTGATGGAGTTCGTCGAGGGCGTCACGCTTCGTGACGTCATCGGCGATGAGCCGGTCGTCGCAGACATCGATCTGGTTGAGATGTCACGCATCTTCGGGCAGATCTGTCAGGCACTCGAATACGCCCACGCGCTCGGCATCACGCACCGCGACATCAAGCCCGAGAACATCATGGTGACCACGACCACCGGGCGCTGGGAGCCGGCAACGTCGAAGGTCAAGGTCATGGACTTCGGGCTCGCTGTGCTCGAGGGGCGTCACGACCTCACCGACCCTGACGCCATCATGGGAACCATTGCGTATTTCTCTCCTGAGCAGGCCAAGGGCGAGGTCGCCGACCATCGCGCCGACATCTACAGCCTCGGCTGCATGTTCTTCGAGATGCTGACCGGCCAGCTTCCCTTCGAGGCCACGAACCCGGCCGAGATGATCCGCTGTCATCAGGAGACGCCCCCCCCGTCGCCACGCAGCATAAACCCTCGCGTCTCTCCGACGCTCGAGCGCATCGCGCTGCGCTGCCTGCGCAAGTCACCCGATGATCGGTATCCGTCCGTGCGCGAGATCCGCGATGATCTCGACGCCTTTCGCGCCGAGCTGAACATCCCACCCCAGGCCTTCTGGGGGGTGATGGGAATTCCGTCTGACCCAGGCCCGTCACCAGGACGGCGACAGGGCGACATCATGATGACGGCGGCCGATGCATCTCCCGACCCCTTTGCGCGCCGTCGCTTGCCAGGCCACGCCCCCTCCGCGCCGACGCCCGACGAGCCTTCCTCCGACGATTCTCTGCACGCCGATCAGGAACCCGACGACGCAGGGACGGCCCGTCGCCTCCAAGAGATGTGGCGACAGGGGCAGGCGGCCACCGCGCGTTCCCCTCAGGCGCCGATTGACGTGCCTCCCCTGGCGAGTCCCTTCACGGTGGGCATGCCGTCAGATCTGGCCAGTCGGTTGCGCTCCCCGGCCAGTCCCAACCCCGCTGCCGAGAAGACAGACGCGGGACGGCCGCCAGCGCAGGGGTGGGTTCCTCCGCTCTCCGGCAGTCCTCCCGGGCGAATGGCGCCATCGTTCCCATCTCCCGCCAACCCGGTCGAGGGGGCACGCGTCATCGCCGGGCCTGTTTCTGGTGCTGGGCCGCTGGCAAGTCCAGAGTGGATGAGCGAGGCGCAGCGCTCGCCCGATGCGGCATTGAACCGCTACGAGCAGTACATGGCGCGACTTCGTCACGATGACGACGGCACCACGGGAAGACCGGGCGACCTGCCCCCGAGCATCTGCGCCTGTGGGATGGAGAATCCCGGAGACAAGAAGTACTGCGGCGAGTGCGGCAGCCTTCTGGCCCCCTCGAAGTTCCTGCAGTCGCGAGAGGCACGCGCGCACATCGAGCTCGGGTTGCGTCATCTCGAGCACGGTCAGCTCCAGGAGGCCTATCAGGAGTTCTCGGAGGCGCTGGCGCGAGATCCCAATCACGCCGACGCGCACAAGCACCTGGGGCGGACCTGGGCTCGCATGGGCGATCCGGTGCGGGCTGAGGAAGAGCTCCGCCTCGCCGCGTCGCTGAATCCGCGCGACGCCGACATCCAGATCGAGCTCGCCCACGTCCTGCGTCTTGCGGGCCGCAAGAGCGACGCGGTCGAGGCGCTCCAGGAAGCCGTGCGCCTTCGCCCTTCCGACGCAGGCGCACGCTGCCAGCTTGCCTTCCTGCACGCGCATCGCGGAAACCTCGTGAAGGCCATCGAGGAGTATCGCACCGCTCTTGCCTACGATGAGAGCAATGTCGAGGCGCGCCTGCAGCTCGGCATCATCTACGGAGCCCAGAACTACGTCAAGGAGGCCATCGCGGAGTTCGAGTGGGTCGTGCATCTCGACGCGGAGAACGCGAGCGCCTGGCAGTGGCTGGGAAAGCTGTACGCCCGCGTCAATCGCGTCGGCGAGGCCGAGAAGGCCTTTCAGGCGGCCCTCGGCATCTCTCCCGACGATGCCGACGTGCACGCCGATCTGGGGGTTCTCTACGAGAGCACGCGGCGCGAGCAGCTCGCGGTGCAGGAGCTGCGGCAGGCCATTGCCCTCGAACAGGGGCACAACGGCGCGCGCCAGCGGCTTGCGCAGCTCTACATTCGCAGACAGCAGCCCCAGCAGGCCATCAAGGAGCTCGAGGAGCTCGCGGCCTATCATCCAACCGACAGCCGGGTGCATCAGCAGCTGGGAGAGCTCTATCTCGAGCAGGGCGATCTGAATCGGGCACTCAGCCACTTCGAACGAACCGTCTCGCTCGACCCGGCCAGTGCCGAGATGCACAACCGGCTCGGCCAGCTGTACTTCAAGAAGGACTACAACACGCTCACCGTTCAGGAATATCGTCGCGCGGTGGAGCTCGATCCCTACAATCCGTCGTATCACGAAGATCTCGGCATGGCCTACTACGTGAACGGCAATCGCGAGCTCGCAATCCAGGAGATCAAGAAGGCGTCGATCCTCGACGCGCGCAACGTCGACTACTTCAAGGCTCTCGGTCTCCTCAGCGTCGAGGAGGGGCGTTTCGACGAAGCCATACAGGCCCTCAAGCGCGCTCTCGAGCTCAACCCCAGGGACGCGCAGACCCACGTGCTGCTGGGGCGTGTCTACGGGCAGCAGAAGCTGCTCAACTGGGCGCTCCTCGAGTTCCAGAAGGCCATCGAGTACGAGCCGGGCAACCTCCTGATGCACGTCTACCTTGCCCGCACCTATTCCGGTCTGGGACGCGCCGATGACGCCGTGCACGCGTTCCGCAAAGCCATCTCGCTCATGCACCAGGAGAACGAGACCCCGGAGAGCCGACGCGCGCTGGGGCGTTCGTACCAGGATCTGGGGAAGGCCTACCTCGATTCAGGCAACGTGCAGGCAGCTCGCGAGATGCTCGAGTCAGCCCTGCTGCTGCTGCCGGCAGACGCACGGGGCATGCATCTGATGGGCATGGCGATGGCCGCGCAGAAGAGCTGGAAGCGCGCGCTCGAGCATCTTTCCGACGCACTCGAGCGTGAACCGCACAATCCGGACATCTTGTCTGACATCGGACAGGTCTATGAGCAGATCGGGGAGCCGGAGAAGGCGTTGAAGGCCCTCCGCTCCGCGGTCAGCCTGTCTCCGCGGAAGGCCTCGCTGTATGAGCGAATGAGCAGCGTGCTCAGCGGTCAAGGGCGCTACGACGAGGCGCGTGACGTGATTCGCAAGGCCATGCTGCTCGACGCGCGCAGAACCGATGTCTACCACAACCTGCTCGGCCGCGTGTATGCGCGAGAGGGACAGTGGCAGAAGGCGGCCGCCGAGAACGAGCAGGCCAGGGCATCCAACCCCTATGTGGCCGCGTACACCCTCGACCTGGCGCGCGCGCTGTCGCAGCTGGGGCGTGCGAGCGACGCCGTGAACGAGCTTCGACGCGCGCTCTCGACGCTGTCGCTCTCTGATGCGGAGGCAAAGGAGCTTCAGGGCGAGCTCGACCGGCTGCGTACCGTCGGCTGACCGTCGATGACGTCAGCCTCAACTTCCGACGTCTATGCCGACGTCGTTGTCACCGTACCCAGCCGCGGCGTTGATCGGGCCTTCACCTACCGTGTCCCGGCGTCGCTCTCCACCCAGGTCGTCAGCGGGGTCATCGTGCGGGTGCCGTTTCACGGGCGCGAGCTGAGCGGCTGGGTGGTGGCGGTGCATGCGTTCCCACCGCCCGCGCTGGAGGCCAGCAGCATTCGTGACATCGTCGGGGTTACGGGAGGGCAGGGCTTGCTGCCGCCCGATCTCCAGGATGTGGCCCAGTGGATGCAGTCGTTCTACGGTTGCCTGCTCGTGGAGGCCTTTCAGGCCATGGTGCCCGAGCCGGTGCGTGCGGCGCTAGGAGCGAAGCGCGCCCGCGGAGAGGCAGGGCGGATACGGGTGGCTACCCTCGCTCCGAACTTTGCGATCTCGGCATTTGAGCAGCTGGCGCAGCGCCTGGGAGGGGACGAGCGACAGGCCCGTCGCCTCGTCGAGACCCTTCAGGCGCGGGGGGCTGTCCCGCCTGCGGAGCTGCTGGCGCTTGCGCACGCGCGGCGCGAGATCTTGAAGCGCCTGCACGATGAAGGGTTCGTTCGCTGGCGCGTTCAGCCCCCTCCATCGCCCGGAGACGATCGGCGCAGCGCTGCTGCGACGCTGGGGGGCGCCGCCGTGGAGACGCTCAGTCCGCATCAGTGCAAGGCCGTGGAGACCATCGTTGGCCAGGCCGAGACGGGGCGCGCGCGGGTCGTACTTCTGCACGGTGTGACGGGCAGCGGCAAGACCGAGGTGTATCTGAACGTTCTGGAATCCGTCATCGCGCGGGGGCGACAGGGCCTGGTGCTGGTGCCAGAGATCTCCCTGACGCCGCAGGCGGTCGATCGCTATCGTCGCCGTCTGGGCGATCGGGTTGCGGTCATGCACTCCGGCCTCACGCCCTCCGAGCGGGTTGAGGCGTGGTGGAGCCTCAAGGAGGGTCGCATGGCCGTGGGGCTCGGCGCGCGATCGTGTGTGTTCGCGCCCATGTCTGATCTGGGCGTGGTCATCGTTGACGAGGAGCATGAGGCGTCGTACAAGCAAGAGCAGTCGCCTCGCTACCATGCCCGTCAGGTGGCCATACGACGGGCCATCGCGAGTGGCGCGACCGTGGTTCTCGGGAGCGCGACCCCCTCGCTCGAATCGTACTACTGGGCGGAGCAGGGCAAGTACGCGCTGGTCGAGATGCCGACGCGTGTAGAGGAGCGTCCGCTGCCCACAGTCGAGGTGGTGAGCCTGCAGCGTCGCAGGCGCGATGGCAGCGTGCGGGCACTTGGGTACGTGCTGCGCGAGCGCATGGCCGAGACCCTGGCCCGTGGCGAGCAGGTGATGCTGCTGCACAACCGGCGGGGGTTTGCATCGTTCCTGATCTGCACGGCCTGCGGCCATCTCCCGCGGTGCCCGCGATGCGAGATCAGCTTCACGTTCCATGCCTCCCCCGCGCGGATGGTCTGCCACTACTGCCTCTACGAGACATCGCCACCGTCATCGTGCCAGGGGTGTGGGGGCTTTGAGATGACCCATCAGGGGGCCGGAACCCAGCGGGTCGAGGAGGAGGTGATGGAGGCGTTTCCTGGGGTCCCCCTGCTGCGCATGGATCGGGACACCACGCGTCAGATGTCTGATCATCGCCGCCTGCTCGAGCAGTTCGCGAACCGTGAGGCGCAGATCCTCATCGGTACGCAGATGATTGCCAAGGGGCACGACTTCCCGGACGTCACGCTTGTGGGCGTCGTGCTTGCCGACACCGGTCTTGCGCTTCCGGACTTTCGCGCCGCGGAGCGCACGTTCAGCCTCCTGACGCAGGTCGCGGGCAGAGCGGGACGTGGTCGTGTGCCAGGGCGGGTGGTGATCCAGACCTACAATCCGGAGCACTATGCCATCCGCCACGCGGCGGCCCAGGGATACGGCGGGTTCTACGCAGAGGAGCTGGCCGCTCGCAAGGAGCTCGAGTACCCCCCGTTCACGCATCTCATCAACGTGATCTTGAGCGGGGAGAGCGGCGCCGACGTGGAGCGGGCCGCCCAGGCCATGGGATCACGGATGCGCGCCCAGGTCGCCGCAATGCCCTGCGTGCTGCTCGGCCCGGCCCCGTGCGCGCTCCCGCGGATTCACCGCAAATCACGGTGGCATCTGGTGTTCAAGTGCCGTCAGGTGCAGGAGATCATGCCGCTCATTCGAACCTATCTCCGAGAAAATGCGTCGGCAGGCGTCTCTGCGGCCGTCGACGCCGACCCCATGTCGATGCTTTGAACGCTGATGCGTCAGCCCGCCTTTCGTGTAGCGCTGCGCCCGACTCATCGACCATGGCGTCCACGGAAGGAGACATCATGCGGAACGGTTTTCGTCTGGGGGTATGCGCGTTCGCGCTCTTGATGCTGACGGCCGGGAGTGCGCCCAGGCCGGCGTTGGCGCAGTCGACGACATTGTTTGTTCGCAAGGCCGAGCTACAGAGCGTCGTGCGCGCAGGCAAGCTCTATGCGCCGGCAGCCGATCTGCTGCGTGCCATGGGCCTTCAGTGGACGGTTGACGGAACCACCGTGCGGCTGTCGGCCGGCAAGGCGGGGGGAGCGGCGCTGAGCGCCAAGGCGACCTCGTTCACATTTGCGTTCCCGAGCGGGAAGGTGCTCACCTCTGAGGTTGTGGCCATCAAAGGAGAGGCCTGGGTGCCGGTTCGCTCCCTGGCCGAGATGGCGGGTGGAACCTATGTGGCTGCTCCAGGGGCCGGCATCGTGCAGGTGGTGCTCACGAACAGTGCCATCAGCCAGAAAGATCTCGATCGAGCGGTTCGTGACTCGAAGTCGCAGCCGGGCGTGAGCGCGCCTTCGCTCGTACCCACAGGCAGCGGATCGACGTCCGGAAAGGGCGACGCCGCAGACAGCAAGGCCGAGGGCGGTGCAAAGACCGCCGATGCCGGCGCCAAGAAGTCTGACGGGAGCGCGGAAGACGAGAAAGACCCCATCGAGGTTGTGAGCGTCGACTACATGAACCCCATCATCCCCGGCAGCAAGGTGCCCGCTGAGGTGCGGGGTTCGGCGACCATCAAGAACTCTGCTGACAAGCGCGTCACCAACGTGAAGTTCACCGTGGAGATCCGCGACCTCGGAGACAACCCCGTGGTGAGCCTTCCCACGAAGTACATCTCGGCGCTCGAGCCAGGCGAGACTGCATCGCAAGACTTCATGTGGTATAATTACTACAACCAGCAGATCAACGTCAAAGCCAAGGTGGAGCACGATCCGCTGCCCAAGAAGAAAGAGCAGAAGGCAGACGCCAAGACGGGCGCCGACGCAAGGTCCGGCGGCGACGCCAGGTCCGGCGGCGACGCCAAGTCCGGCGGCGACGCCAAGACCGGCGGCGACGCCAAGACCGGTGGCGACGCCAAGTCCGGCGGCGACGCCAAGAACGGCGGCGACGCCAAGACCGGCGGCGCCAGGTCAGGCACCACCACGGGCCAGTAGCGGCAGGCTGCTCCAGAGAGGACCCCATCGAACATGGCCAGACTCCCCCTCACCTACGACGGCAACCCCGTCCTGCGCAAGAAGGCGGCTCCGGTGCGCGTCGTAGATTCGCTCCTGGCGCAGCTGCTCGACGACATGGTGGAGACCATGCACGCCAACAACGGTGTGGGTCTCGCGGCCCCTCAGGTGGGCATCTCGAAGCGCGTCATCGTGGCCGACATCTACGATGGCGATCCGCCGCTCAAGCTCGTCAACCCCCGCATCGTCGAGCGCTCTGGTCACATCAACGGCCTCGAGGGCTGCCTGAGCATCCCCAACGTCTATGGCGATGTCGAGCGCGCCGAGAAGGTCACCGTGAAGGCGGTCAACGAGAAGGGGAAGTCGGTGACCATCGAGGCAAGTGGGCTGCTGGCCCGGGTCTTCCAGCACGAGATCGATCACCTCGATGGCAAGCTGTTCACCGATTTCGCCACGAACATCCGAGAGGTCACGCCAGAGGAGCTCGAAGAGGCCGAGGCCGAGGGGCGTTACGAACCGGCGCTCGACGGCATCTAGCCGATGCGGGTTGTCTTCATGGGGTCGGCACCCATTGCCGTCCCCTCCCTCGTGCATCTGCATCAGCACCACGATCTGAGGGCTGTGGTCACCCAGCCCGACAAGCCCAAGGGCCGCAAGCGAGAGCTCACCCCCACGGCTGTCAAGCAGGAGGCCCTGGCGCGCGGCCTTGAGGTTCTCGAGCCGCGCAAGCTGCGCGCCCCGGAGTTCGTTGATCGCCTGCGCGCCCTCGATCCAGAGGTCATCGTGGTGATGGCCTACGGGCGACTCGTCCCGCCTGAGGTTCTGTATCTGCCGCCCCACGGCTGCATCAATCTGCACGGGTCCATCCTTCCGGAGCATCGAGGCCCATGCCCCATCGAGCGCGGGCTCTTGCGAGGAGATCCGGAGACCGGCATCACCACCTTCTACATGGCCGAAGGGTTCGACACCGGCGACATCATCCTGACCCGTCCGATGCCCATCGGTGAGGACGACACGGGGGGGGCGCTGCGAGAGAAGCTCGCGCTGCTCGCGGCGGAGGTTCTCGAAGACACCCTGCGGGGCATCTCCGCGGGCACGGCGCCGCGGATACCGCAAGATCTGACGCAGGGGTGTCACGCCCCCATCATCACCCGTGACGAGGCTCGCATCGACTGGTCGGCCACGGCTTCGTTCATCGATAGACTTGTACGCGCGTGCGAGCCCGAGCCTGGCGCCCACACGGTCTTTCGGGGGCAGCCCCTCAAGGTGCGGCGGGCCCGTCCGCTCGCGTGTGCTGTCACCGCGCCGCCAGGAACCGTGGTGACCGCAGATCGCGAGCATGGCCTTCAGGTTGCGGTTGGACAGGGTGGCGCTGTCGCGCTGCTCGAGGTCCAGCCGTCCGGAAAGCGTTGGATGAGCGGTCCAGAGTTCGTCGCGGGCTATCGTCCTCAAACAGGTGAACGGATGGGTGAAGTGGTTCCCACCGTTGAGACGGGAGTGCAAACATGACAGTCCATCCCTCGATCCTGCGGGTCCTCTGCCTGGGAGGTGTGGCGATGATGCTGGCCGTCGTGCCCGCCGCGTCGGCAGCGCCTGCTTCACCTTCTTCACCCTCCCCCGCGTCGGGGGCTTCCGCCAAGGCGGTGAAGGCCAGCGCCAGCGATGTCAAAGCCGCCACCGGCGTCATCACAGAGCTCTACAACGCCTATGTGTCGCGCGATCTCGATCGCATCATGGCGCTCGAACGCGAGAGCATTGAGGCTTCGGCGCGCGCGTACGAGAGCAAGGGCAAGGGAAAGGCCGAAGATGTGCGCGATGCCTTGCGAGGGGTCACTGAGGAGGTCATCAAGCACAAGGACTTCAAGATGAAGCCTCTCAACCTCACCGATGCCGAGTTCGAGCGCGTGGGCGATGCAGTCGTGGTGAGCAGCGTCATTCCCATCATCGCGTCGGAGCTGGTGGAGGTCGGTGAGCCTGGCGCGGGCAAGAAGGCGCGCCTGCGAATCGGGAAGTTCGTCTTTCGGCAGATGGACACCCACTGGACCATCGTGCGGATGGATCTGTTCTGATGCTGCCAGCAGGCAAGGCGAATCTCAAGGATCTCCTGCCCGCGGAGCTGGAGGCCTGGTTTGAGTCTCTGGGCGAGAAGCCGTTTCGTGCCCGCCAGATCGTGAAGTGGCTCTACCAGAAATACGAGCACGACTTCCTGTCCATGACCGACCTGTCGAGGGCGTTGCGCGAACGTCTCACCGAGCTTGCCTTCGTGCCCCAGCTCGAGCTCGTCTCGTATCAGCGCGCCGCGGCGGGCGACACCGAGAAGTTCCTCTTCCGCCTGCCCGATGGAAACGCCGTGGAGAGCGTGCTCATGCACTTCGATGAGCATCTGGGGCCCGGCAGGGCCACGTTGTGCATCTCCACGCAGGTAGGCTGCGCCATGGGATGCGTCTTCTGCGCGTCCGGTCAGGCGGGGGTGCTGCGCAACCTCGCGACCTGGGAGATCGTCGATCAGGTGCTGCAGGTGCAGAAGTTCATCGCCCCTCGTGATGAGCGCATTGCCAACCTCGTGTACATGGGCATCGGTGAACCGCTCGCAAACTACACCGCGACGCTGCGCAGCCTCAAGCTGGTCAATCACGAGGAAGGCCTCCAGATCGGCATGCGCCACATCGCCGTCTCCACGTCGGGGCTGGTTCCCGGCATCGATCGGCTGGCGCGTGAGAAGCTGCCCATCCGCCTCGCCATCTCCCTTCACTCGCCCCACGAGTCGCTGCGCTCCGAGCTCATGCCCATCAACGAGGTCTATCCGCTGGCTTCGCTCATGGCGTCGTGCCGAGCCTATCAAGAGGCCACGAAACGGCGCATCACGTTCGAGTACTGCCTCATCAGGGACGTCAACGATTCTGACGAAGACGCCCACGCAGTAGGCGCGCTCCTCGACGGCATCCACAGCCTGGTGAACATCATCCCGCTTAACCCGGTCGACGGCTACGAGGGCAAGCGCCCAGGCGCGATGCGCGTCGCGTCGTTCCAGCGCATCGTCGAGGGCTACGGCATCAAGACCACGGTGCGTCAGACCATGGGCGATGACATCGACGCCGCCTGTGGCCAGCTGCGGCGCACGGCCTCGACGGTGCTATCGGGACGCACGCTGTCGGCGGCGCGTCGCAAGCCGCTTCGGGCCAGAGGCGACGTGGCGGCGTCTCCCTCGTCTACGGCGCTCCAGCCATGAGCGAGGACGCCATCGCGGCCCGTCTCGCACGCGGCCACGAGAAGGGGCGCGCGATGCTGGGGCATCGCTGGGAGCGCGTGGTCGAGGCGCTCGAGGCGGCCAGTCCCGATCTGGCGCGCTACGTCGTGGAGTTCGCCTACGGTGAGGTGTACCCGAGGCCAGGCCTCGACATCCGATCGCGCGAGATGGTGTCGATCACGTGCCTCACGTTGCAGGGTCTGCGGCCGCAGCTCAAGACCCATCTCATTGCCGCACTCGAATCCGGAGTGAGCGAAGCCGAGCTTGTGGAGCTCTTCATCCACCTCGCCCTCTATGCCGGCTTTCCCACCGCGCTCTTCGGCATGCAGACCGCCCGAGAGGTGTTCGAGGAGCGCCGCGGTCGCGCCTGAAGGGGCGTGATCAGCCCTGTGCGCCGCTCGCGGGGCGCAGCGTTGCCGCGAACACGCGCATGAGCTCGTCCGGGCGGGTGGCCCGCGCGGCGGCGATCTCCGCCTTCTGCGCGCCGGCGTTCACGCGAAGGAACAGCTCGAGGCGGTCTTGCGCAAAGAGCTTGGTGGAGATCCAGTAGTTCGCAAGCGACAGGTCGAGAGAGCCCGGGATGATGTCGGGGCTCTCGTTGCGCACGTAGGTCTTGAGCTCGAGGAAGCCGGTGTCCGATCCTTCGATGGCTGTGCCGGGAATCGCGCCGCCCAGGGCTTTCGAGAGCCGGCCGAGCAGGCGCTCGGCATTGGCGCCTTCGCAGCGCTCGACGAAGGCGGCGCTGTAGGCCTCGACGTGCTGCACCGGCAGGAGGAGCCCGAGCTGCATGGTGTCATCGTCATCGGTGGTCAGGCGGAAGATGGTCCAGGCGGCGGGTACGGGAGAGTCCCACTGGGCTTCGGAGAGCGGGCGTCTCTCGAGAAGCTCGGCCCGCAGCGAGAGCACAGGCAGGGCGGGGCGCGAGAAGGCGGATTCGAGGGTCTCTTCGGTGGGCTCGGTGGACGGTGGAGGCGTGCCCTGCGGCCGCAGGCGGGAACGTGAGCGGGTGCGGCGCTGGAGCACTGTGGCGATGGCGCCGACGATCATGAGCGCGAGGGCAATCCCCAGCACGGTGAGGATGCGCCAGTCGACGCCGATACGAGCCAGTTCGAGTGTGAGACGGTCTGCTTCCACCGCGCGAGCCTCCGTGACGGGATTCGTCTACCCCCTGAGCAGCGGGCCGAGATGCGCCGCAGCAGGCGTGAGGCGAAAAAAATCTCGACGCGGGGGAGGAATTCCGACCGCATTCGTCTTATTCTACTCGCCATTGCCTGGACGGGGGCGGCGCCCGATCAGTGTTCCCATCCCGCCAGCAACACTCCTTCCCACCCACGCGCGCGTGAAACGGAAAGGTCGACAAGCGTAGCGCCGACAGCGCCACAGAACGGCCTCCCCCCCAGAGCGCAGCACGGTGGAGATCTCCTGGAGGAAAACCTCTTGAGCCAGTCCAGAAATTTCTACTTCACGTCGGAATCCGTGACAGAAGGGCATCCGGACAAGGTCGCCGACCAGATCTCAGATGCCATCCTCGACGCCATCCTCGAGCAAGACCCGCGCGGGCGCGTCGCCTGCGAGGTTCTCGTGCACACGGGCTGCATCCACGTCGCGGGGCAGATCACCACGAACTGCTACGTCGACCTCGCCCGCGTGGCCCGCAAGACGGTGCGCGAGATCGGCTACACCAGCACGAACTACGGCCTCGAGGCCGATACCTGCGCCGTTCTCGTCTCCATCGACGAGCAGTCGGCTGACATCGCGATGGGCGTCGATCGCGCCCTCGAGTCGCGGTCGGCCAAGATGACCGACGCCGAGGTCGAGGCGCTGGGCGCTGGCGACCAGGGAATGATGTTCGGCTACGCGTGCAACGAGACCGAGGAGATGATGCCGATGCCCATCACCCTCGCGCAGCGTCTCGCCCGTCGCCTCGCCGAGGTGCGTCACAACGCCACGCTGCCGTACCTGCGTCCCGACGGCAAGAGCCAGGTGACCGTGAAGTACGAGAACGGCAAGCCCGTTGCCATCGAGAACATCGTCATCAGCACCCAGCACTCCGAAGACTGGACGCTGGAACAGATCCGCGCCGACATCCTCGAGCACGTGATCAAGCCCGTCGTTCCGCAGGGCATGCTCCCGGCCGATGACAAGATCTACGTGAACCCCACCGGCCGCTTCGTGGTGGGTGGTCCGCAGGGTGACAGCGGTCTCACCGGTCGCAAGATCATCGTCGACACCTACGGCGGCATGGCCCGTCATGGTGGCGGCGCCTTCTCCGGCAAGGATCCCACAAAGGTCGACCGCAGCGCAGCCTACGCGGCTCGCTACGTCGCCAAGAACATCGTGGCCGCTGGGCTCGCCGAGCGCTGCGAGATCGCACTGGCGTACGCCATCGGCGTGGCGCAGCCGCTCAACATCGAGGTGGAGACCTTTGGCACCGCCAAGGTCGACGAGGCCCGCATCGTCGAGCTCGTGCGCAAGAACTTCGACCTGCGTCCGGGCGCCATCATCCGCGACCTCGATCTGCGTCGTCCGATCTACAAGGCCACCGCGGCCTACGGTCACTTCGGCCGTCTCGACCTCGACCTCCCGTGGGAGCGCACCGACCGCGCCGAGACCCTGCGCCAGCAGGCGGGCGTGGCCCACAGCCTCGCGCACTGACGGCGAGGCGAACGCCTCCCCCCGGGTGCGCTCTGGTCCTCGCGGTGCCCAGATCAATTGGCTTCGAGGGGTCTGGTCGGGCCATCACGCATGGCACGTCCAGGCCGTCTTGAAGCCACTGGCATGAAGGCATCGCGAGGACTTTTTCTTTGCCCTACGAGACCGTAGAGATTCCCCGGCCGACAGAGGTCGACGACCACGAGGTCATGCGCGCCGTCGACCGCATGGCGGTCTTCGGCTACCTGGGGCAGATGGTGAACGTGGGCATCCCCCTCGCGCGCGCGCTCGACTCCATCGCCGAGCAGTACCCAGACGGGCATACCCGCGCCGTGCTCTCGCGCCTCGGCCTCGAGCTCCGACACGGGGCGGCGCTCTCCACCGCGATGCGCCGCTTCCCCGGCTCGTTCTCTGCGCTTCACGTCGGCGTCATCGCCGCGGGGGAGACGAGCGGTCGACTGGCGCCCTGCCTGCAACGGCTCGCGCGTCATGAAGAGCGCTGGTTCTCGCTGACGCGACAGGTTCGCGCGATGATGGTGTACCCGCTCTTCGTCTTCGGTGCCGCCCTGGTTCTGATCACCGGTCTGGCTCAGGTTCTGGTGAGCGGTGTGGCGCCCATCGTGGCTGACGCGAAGATCAAGATGAACCCGCTCTCGAGGCTGGTGTTCTGGGTTGCAGGGGGGCTTCGAAATCCAGCGGCGTGGGCGCTCGTTCTTGCAGGAGGGATTGTTCTGGGGGTTGCGCTCGCGCGATGGCGTCGAAGTCCGGGAGGACAGCGCGCACTGGAGCGGCTGGTTCTGCGTCTCCCGCTGGTGGGCGAGATCACGCGCAAGATCGAGGCCGCCCGGGTGTGTGAGTCGCTGGCCACCTTGCACGAGAGCGGCGTGGCCATCTCGCGGGCGCTCATCATGACCGCGAACGCCTGCGAGACAGAGGCGTGTCGCCAGGCGCTGCTCGACGTGGAGAGCCGCGTGGTGAACGGGATGACTCTCTCGGAGGCGTTTGAGCGAAGTGGATTCTTCCACATCTCCGTGGCGCACATGGTGGCGGTGGGAGAGACTTCGGGCAAGCTCACGTCGATGCTGATCCGCTCCGCGGGCTACCACGATCTCGAGGTGCGGACGGCTCTCGAGCAGTTTGCCGCGGCGCTCGAGCCCATGATGATCTCAGGACTGGGCGTTCTCGTGGCCGTCATCATCCTGCTTGCGTTTGCGCCCCTCTATCAGCTCGTGTCTGGTCTCAGCTGAGCATAGAGGGCCAGTCGGGCTCTCTGGCAAACATGTGCAATCTGAGAGGGAGGCCCCCATGACAGACCGGAGAGCCGACCATGAGCTGCTTGCAGAGCTCGACTCGGGTGAGATCACGGTTCAGTCGGCGCCACCTGTGTCGCAGAGCAGTGAGCAGCGCCTCACCGCACTCGTCCAGCTGGGGCGCATCATCAATTCCATTCTCGATCTCGATCAGATCCTCGAGATCCTCATCGACCAGCTCGTCACGCTGCTGAACGCGGAACGCGGCTTCATCATGCTGGTCGACCCTGACAGTCGCGGCTTGAGCTTTCGCGCGGCGCGCAACGTCGACCGCTTCACCCTCGACGAGCCCGAGTTCCAGATCAGCCGCAGCATCGTCGACCAGGTCTATGCCACGCAACGCCCGGTGCTCTCGTTCAACGCCGCCGACGATCCACGATATTGCAACAGCCCGAGCATCGCCGTCTTCGGGTTGCGCGCCGTGATCTGTGCGCCCGTGCGGGTCAAAGCGCGGGTCATCGGGGTCATCTACCTCGACAACCGTCTCAAGAACGGGGCTTTTCTCGAGGGTGACCTCGATTTTGTCACCGCCTTTGCAGACCAGGCTGCCATTGCGATCGACAACGCGAATCTCGACGCCGAGAAGCGTCGCATCCGTGATCTCTTCGAAGGATATGTCTCCCGACAGGTTCTCGACGACATCTTGAAGCGAAACGATGTCGAGCTGGCGGGGCAGCGCTGTGTGGTCACCGTGATGTTCTGTGATATCAGGGGGTTCACCACGCTGGCAGAGGTTCTCGGCCCCGCGGCCCTCGTGTCGCGTCTCAACCAGTTCTACCAGGAGATGGGCGAGATCATCTTCAAGCACGGCGGCATTCTCTTCACCTACATGGGAGACGCCATCATGGCGGTGTTCGGCGCGCCAACCCGTCACGACGACGACGCCCTGCACGCCATCAAAGCGGCGCTCGACATGTGCAAGCGCATGGATCAGCTTGCGGCGCAGTGGAAGGCAAAGGGGGAGCCCTCGTTCCAGATCGGCATCGGGCTGTGCACGGGTGAGGTCATCGCGGGTGACGTGGGCTTCGCCAAGAAGCGGGAGTACACGGTCATCGGAGACACGGTGAACGTTGCGGCGCGCATGGAGAAGCTGAACAAGGAGTTCGGCTCGCGCATCGTCATGAGCACCTCGACGCAGGAGGCCGTGGGGCACGGCCTTCCTGTCGAGCTCCTGGGGCGGGTCGAGGTGCGGGGCAAGGCCGAGCCGATGGATGTCTGGAGCGTGCCGGGCTTCGGCGCGCGCACGAGGCGCTAGGCGCGCGGCATCAGCGCACCTCGTCCCAGGCGGTGCACACGGCGCTGCCGTAGCCGTGCACCGATTTCATGTAGGTGGCGTCGTAGATCATGTGCACTGAGCGCAGCACGAGGCTCCCCTTGTCTTGATTGCCACAGATGACACCGCCTCGTATGGTGAGCCCGGAAGCGCTGGCCTCGTTGTGGTCGGCGTTCTTGTCGCTGATGATGGTGAGGCTGTTCTTGGCGATGATCAGGCCGCGATAGTCTCCTCGGGCGCGGAGAACCACGTCTCGCGCGAGAATCACCATGCCCTGGTCGCGGGCGTCGAGATGCCCGCCAGAGAGCGAGAGCACGCCATTCACCACGAGCACCGAGTTGCTGCCCTCGATGGAGGCCGTCTTGTCGGTCGACAGATCGCTTGCGAGATCGAGGTCGCCGTTGACGTACAACATGGCGTTGCGCAGCTGTATCGCGCCTTTGGTCTGGACGACGCCGTAGCGCTGAGGGGATGGTGTTGGCGCAGGGCTTCCGGCCGTGACACTGGGAGAGGTCGGTATCCCTGAGCTGCTGCGCTGCGCGTCGTTCAGCTTGAAGACCTGACGGTTGCCGAGGCTGCCGTAGTAGACATAGCGCGTGCCTCCTCCATACTGCAGCGGGGGAGACGAGGGCTGATCCGGGGACAGGGAGAGCGTACCGCAGAGAAACCCGAAGGTGCTCACCTCGGCGTGCGCCTGGGTGCCTTGCGTGCCGAACCGATTCTCGAGGCCGTTCTCTCCCCCCATCTCCTTGAGCACCTCGGGCGGGATCTTCAGGGGCTTGATCGCAGTGAAGCCAGCCGGCGGCTCGAGGGCCAGGAGATCTGCAAGTGGCGCGGAGAGCGCCGGCGGGGGGAGATCGCCGAACGTGGCGTCGTCGGCCGGATTATGGGTCTCATCGAGCCCCGGCGGCATGGCCGTCTGGGTCTCTCCCTGATAGATGTTTCCGCTGTAGACGTTCACCCCCATGTTGGGCTTCGTGCTGCCATCAGAGGGTGTTCCTGTCCAGATGACGCTGCCGCCCAGGCTCTTCAGCATGTCTACGTACGCCGCGGGGAGGTACACATCTCCCTTGAGCGTGTTGCCCGTCTCGCTCACCGGTGTTGCGGCGCCCTGCGGAGCGCCGCCTGCGGCGGGTGAGGCGTCTGACGAGATCGTTGTCTGGCCCACGCTGATGCTGGCCTCACCGGAGCTCGAGGAAGGTCCAGCCCCCCCGAGTCCTGGGAGCCCTCCAGAAGAGGTCGGGCCCCCGCCCGAGGACCTGGCCGTCGATAGCGGGGGGCCAACACTGATCGGGGACATGACCGTGGCGTTGCACTCCGGCTCGGCACGCAGGATAGCCAGAATCGGGCTCAGGGCCTTCTCGATCTCGGCGTTCGTTCCGGTGCCCAGCAGCATCTGCGCAGCAGGCGCCTTGGGAAGACGTCGGCCCCCGCTGACGTCGACGCGGGTCAGCCCAAAGCCACCGCCTCCCTCCTGTGTCGAGCCGAGGGTTCCGATTGCGCCCTCGACTGTCGAGGGGTTCACGACGGTGGCGTCGCCTTCCGGGCTGCCACAGATCACGATGGCGCCGCGCGGCGTGAATGCCGCGAAGGGCCACAGGCGCGAGATGATTGCGCGGTAGTGGCGCTCGATGCCATCGACGTTCACCGTCATCAGCAGCTCCACGCTGAACGGCGGCACTGACCGCTTGGAGGTGCTGCGATCGAGCCAGCCCGCCTTGGGGTACTCGCTCAACGAGTTGTCGGTGGAGTGCCACGGTCTCCCCGCGTCGAACGTGACCGTCACCTTTCCCTTCATCTCAGGGGACTCGGTGTTCGGAATGCCCTCACCGCTCTCGTACAGCGAGGTGAGGTCGAGGTTGGTGCCCTCGTTTCGCGAGAGGTCGAGGCCGCTCCCTCGCGATTTTGCGCTGGCCAGATCGAAGGCGACCATGAAGTGCTGGGTTGCCGCCTGCGCCAGCATGCCCGCGCGGCTTGTCCCCAGGTAGCCCCGGGACATGTTCAGGCTCACCACGCAGAGGTCACCCAGGGCAAACCCTATCACCACCAGCAGCGCGAGCACCAGCAAGACCAGGAGCAACGCCCCTCCCCGGGGCGTGCGTGGGCGGCGTGGTGTGCGGGAGCGATGCGAGACAAGGATGCGGAGGCGTGCGATCATGGCGAAGCCCCTGCTGCCGGCGCGGTCGGACTGGCCTGTGGGCTGGGAGAGGCGCTGGCCGTGCTGGGATCGAGCGCGTCGAGCACGGGGGTCACCGTGGTCTCGAGCGCGCAGCGCATCGACGTGTCGCTGACCGTGACCGCGATGTGGTAGCCCTTCGAGAGTCGCTCGACGCGCAGCGAGGAGACGTTGCGCCCGATGCGTCGCTGCTCTCCCAGCCAGGTCGGCATTGCGGTACCCCCCTCGAGCGCGGCGGTGACCGTCGGGGGGAGTATCGGACTGCCTGCGGAGGCGGCTTCGCCGCTCCCGCCGAGGGCGGGTGCGTCGGCTTTGAAACGGGCCTGCCAGAGCTCGTGACGGGTCTCGTCGATGAAGTAGGCAACGGCTGAGGGGCCTTCGGCCGGCGCGCCAGAGGGCCCTGGCGCGGGGGGGCTTCCCGTGGTGTCTGCGGTCTCGATGACGGCCAGGCCGTCGATGGGGATCTCCGCGCCGTCGTCGGTGCGATGCACCCGCGGGAAGATCACGATGCCTCGCGAGCGCCCACGCGAGATGCTGTGAGAGAGGGCGTGCATCGAGAGAAGCGCGTTCCCCTGCAGGTCGCCCTTGACCTGGCTGCGTCGCCAGGCGGCCAGACCCGGCCGCAGGGCCATGGCGACGATGGCGGTGAGCAGGCCGAGAATGGAGCAGGTCACGAGAACCTCGATGAGCGTCATGCCGCGCCTCATCGCTTGCGCGCGTCCGGCATGCGTGTGGCGAGACGCACGGGAGCGGGTTGCCCACGCCACTCGACGGTGACGATCACGTCGTGCAGGCGGCCGTCGGTCTGTGGAGCAACCTGGGTCTCGCGTAGAACCGTGAACTCGGTGTCGTTGAGCGTCACGGTGAACCTGTCGAGGAACGCGGTCTGCTCGAGGCCGTTTCGACTCGTCTCCATGACTTCGAGGGCGTAGGCCGTGGCGGTCTGCAGGTCTTCGGCTTTCTTCAGGCTGAGCACGCCAGATGGGATGAGGCTCACAACGACGAGCAGCCCCGCCACGAGAAGGGCGGTGGAGATGATGACCTCGATGAGCGTGAAGCCTCTCGGCCGCGCGTGCTCTCTTCCTCTCGGCATCGGCCGCGAGCCTACTCCGGGTCGTTCTTCAATGCGGTCTGTCCTCCGCTCAGCTCTGCCAGGTAGTCGTCTGTGCTGTCGATGATCTCGGCGATCATGCCCGCGATGACCAGGAAGAGCTCTTGAGGGACCTCGGTGGACAGCCAGTCGTAGCGATAGACGATGCGGTCGTCTTCCAGGCCGAACGAGCCGAGCAGAAGGCTCGAGTTGGCTTTGAGAAGGGCATCGCTGATGAGTCGCGGGTCTTCGAGCGAGGTGACGACGTTGCTGCGGAAGCGGATGATGTGGATGGGCGCGCGGCCGAGCTGGAGCTCTTCATTGATGATGAGGATGAGTGCGCTGCCCTTTGAGAAGCACGGGATGCCGCGCACCACGTCTGCTTTGTAGCCAGCGTCCTTGAGCCATTGGATGAAGGTTCGGGTGAAGGCGCGGGCCTGTGGTGACTTCTCGGTGAGAACTTCTGTGCAGTGCCGGCAGTACACGGAGTCTGGCGAGTTCATGGTCTTGCACGTGGCGCAGGTCACAAGCGCCAGCTCGGGCAGCGGTGTACCGCACTTCCGGCACGTGGGTGCGTTGAGATCGAGGGCAGCGTCACAGATGGGGCAGCAGCACGACTCGTTCTGGTGCGCGGACACGTGGCGGGCCTCCTGCGCAGGGTGGGGTGGAGGAAGATTCGCGCCACCTGGAGCCTCTCCCTGTGTGCGCGCAGATGTTGCTTGCGTGCGTTCCAGCGGCGCGCCGGGGGTCAGGGACGGCGGGTCGAGACGCCATCGCCTCGGCCCCGGGAAGCGGGGAACTTCAGCGCAAGGGCGTCTGCGAGATTGTCGGCGATCTTCTGTCGCACAGTTGGATCGGCAAGCTTCTGGGCCTCGGCCGTGTTGCTGATGAAGGCCGTCTCGACCAACACGGCGGGCATGGTGGTGTGGCGCAGCACGTAGAACCGGTTTCGGATCAGGCCGTGGTTGGAGAACCCGGTTCCGTTCTGCAGGGAGCCCTCCAGCGCGTGGGCGAGGATGAGATCAGCGGTCTTGAACCAGTGGTACGACGTGCCCGTGCGGGCAGAGGTGGGGGCTGAGTTGCAGTGTATGCTCACGAAGAGGTCGGCGTTTCGGCTGTTTGCAACGGCGACCCGCGCGCCGAGCTCAACGCCGTCTGGGGAGTGCGCGTAGGAGACATCGCGGTCATCGTCTCGGGTCATGGCCACACGAAATCCCCGTCGCTCGAGGGCGGCCTTGAGGCGCAGCGAGATGTCGAGCGTCACGTCCTTCTCTTGCAGTTGCAGGGAGCGATTGATCGCGCCGGGATCGGAGATGAGCCCCTGGCCGGTGGGAACCTCGGTGAGATCACCGCCGCAGGTGGCGGTCAGGGGAAGGAGCGCGACGGGCGCAACGCGCACCGCAAGACGTGTCTCGTCTCCGCCGATCTCGAACCCCGTTCCGTCTCTCAGCGTGACGCGGATGCGGGCAAAGGGGAAGGTGCTCGTGCGCAGGTCTTCGGTCTCGACGCTGGCGATCTGGCTGTCGAGGCGCACACTCGATGCGCCCACGGCGGCGTTCGGCACGTCGATGGTGAGCAGCCGGTGCTCCGCGTCGAAGCGCCAGACCTTGCGCACGGGGGCAGACGCGTCGAGCATGACGTAGAGGTCGCCCACGCCCTTGAAGTGCCGGATGTTTGTGAGCGTGACGGGCGCCTGGTTGGCGGGCGCCGTGAATGCGGGAACCACCCGCACCGACATCTGGTTCGGGAGGATGCGCCCGCTGCACTCCGTCTTCCACTGCTCGGGCACGGTGACCGAGACCGTCAGGGGGTCTGACGTCGTGCCGGTCCCCGAGGCGCATACAGAGATGTCGCCGAAGTCGAACGTTCGCTTATCGAGGCCCCACTCCACGTCTGTCATCGAGATGACCGTGGTGCGACCGGTGGTTTCCACCCGCGTGCTGTCGAGGGGGCCGCTGGCCTTCAGATGGACCTCGCGATCGGCGACGCTGCTCAGGTCGACCTTGCCGAGGCGGGCCACGAAGCGGTAGCCGCTCCCATTGTCGAGCGCCCGCAGGCGGAACGACAGCAGCTCGGCCAGGGCACGCAGGGAGATGGCGTTCACGGCGTCGCGGACGACCAGGATGGGCAGGTGCCAGCGCGTCTCCTGGCCGTCGACAAGCCCCTGGCGCGAACCGAGCGCCCAGTGGATGTAGCGGCCGTTTCCATAGATCGTGGCCTTGCGCGGGGACTCATCGGTCCAGCGGATGGTGAGGCCCTGTAGCGTCATGAACTGGTTCAGCCCGGGATCATCGAGACTGACATAGCACTCGCCGTCAGCCGCGTCGATGACAACGAGCTCGAACCGCTGTCCCGCGTACTCGAGGGGGAGATGGCCGTTTGCCGACGGCTGCAGCGGTCCCTGGGATGGCTGCGTCGAAGTGGCTTCTGGACGCGCGTGGGCGCACAGGGGCGGTAGCAGCATCATCGCGAGCATCACGAAGACGGCGAGGCGGAGGGGGTGCTTGCGTCTCACGGGCATCTCTCCTTGCTCCCAGGGGAATGGGCTGTGCGCGTCTCGCAGGGGGCGATCTTGAGAATTCTTCACACTGCCCCTCCCTCTCCTCTTGGCGCACGGCCGCTGACATCGAGGCCGTTGACCTGCACCGGCCTCACTCCACGCGATCGGCGTCTCCTCGAACTGCGAGGAGCTTTGTCACGAACGCGTCGGAGGTGAAGATCTCGACGAGCTCGGGGTTGAAGTGGGTCCCCGATTCCTCTCGCATGATCTCGATGCACTTCTCGATGGGCATCGCCGGCTTGTACGGGCGCGCCTTGCTCAGCGCGTCGTAGAAGTCGCAGATGGAGACGACCTGCGCCTTTTGCGGGATCTCGCGTCCCTTCTTGCCGAACGGGTATCCGCTCCCGTTCCACTTCTCGTGGTGGTATTGAACGATGTCGAGCACCTTCCAGGGCAGATCGATGTCCTTGAGGATGTCGTATCCGAGGGTGGGATGCTGCTCGATGACCCATCGCTCCTCTTCGTTGAGCTTGCCTGGCTTGTTGAGGACATAGTCGGGAACCGCGATCTTGCCGATGTCGTGCAGCATGCCTCCCATGTGGACGGTGTCGACGTCATCGGCGCTCAGCCCGAGATGCGTGGCGAAGGTTCGCGCGAAATCAGAGACGCGCATGGAGTGATGGCGGGTCATGGTGTCTCTTGCGTCGACAGCCGTTGCCAGCGCTTTGATGGTCTTGGCGTATACCTGCTTGAGGTGGGCTTCCGCGTGACGCAGGCGCTCTGACTTGGCGGCGTGCTCGATGCCGATGGCCGCCAGCAGCTGCATCGTCGAGAACAAGGCGAGATCACTCTCGCTGGTGGCGTTCATCTTCGAGGATGCCTTGTTGTACTCGCTCACCGCCTGCTCGTAGTCGCCGGTGCGCGAGTAGGCCGCGCCGAGGGCGAAGTTCGCGTAGGGGCTGTCGGGCTGGTACGACGCAACACGGCCATACTCTTCGATGGCGCGGTCGAGGTTCTGTGCTTTGAAGAGCGCCGCGCCGAGGAAGTAGTGGGCCTCGGAATCGCGGGGGTTGGCCGCCAGGATGGTCTCGAACTCGGTGATGGCGTCGTCTAGGTCGCCGCTCTGGAACAGGGCGACCCCGAGAGCGTTGCGGGTGCGACTGTCCCGGGGGTCTCGCTGCAGCGCTTCGCGATACGCGTCGATGGCGTCGTAGACGCGGCCCAGCTTCATGCATGCCTGCCCCAGGGCATATCCGGCATAGGCGTGGTTCGGGCTCGCCTTCAGCGCCTGCGAATGGCTGACCGCTGCCTCTTCGTACTGGCCACGCTGGTAGTCGATGAGCCCCTTGTAGTAGTAGGCTTCGGCATCGAGGGGGTCGAGGTCGATGGCCGCGGCAAACGAGCGCTGCGCGGCTTCGAGCCGGCCGAGGGTCTTCTGCATCAGGCCCAGATGGAACCAGGCCTCCCGATATCTCGGATGGGCCTGGGCGGCTCGCTCATAGGCCGCCTGGGCCTCTTCCATGCGGTACTGCTTCTCGCGGATCTGCCCCAGCTGGAAGAGCGCCTCGGCATAGCCGGGGCGCACGTCCAGCGCCCGCTCGAGCTGGACCACGGCCTCCTCCCACTGCGACTGCGAGGCATGGATGAGCGCGAGATGGAACAGGGCCTTCACGTGACGGGGCTTGAGCGCGAGGGTCTTCTGCAGGTGCGCCACGGCCTGTGCGCGGTTGCCCTGACGCAAGGTGGCCAGCCCCAGCTGATACCAGGCGTTGGCGAAGGTGGGGCGCAGCTCGAGCTCACGCGTGAGGTAGCCGATGACGGCGTCAGCGCGCGCCTTGCGCCGCCAGATGAGAGCCAGGAAGTAGTAGGCCCCCTCGAAGCGCGGGTTGAGCGTGAGCGTGCGCTCGAATGCGTGGACGGCTTCGTCGCCTCTTCCCAGGACCAGCAGGGCGCGGCCGAGGTTGAAGTGGGTGACGGCGTTGTCCGGACTCATCTCGCGGTAGCGGTCCCAGAGGCTGCCCGCCACGTGCAGGGTCGACTGGCGGCTGTGGTCTATGCCATCGAGGCTGAAGTCGCCGTCTTCGTCGACCAGGCGATCCCATGAGGTGAGAGCGTTGTCGTAGGCTTGCATGCGCGTGTAGACGATGCCCAGCTCGAACAGGGCGGGGAGGTGGCCCGGATGCAGCTGCAGCGCCTTCTCGAGCTCGCGGATGGCGCGTTCGTACAGGCCTTCCTCTTCGAGCAGCCTTCCCAGCTCGTAGCGCGCCTGCAGGTTGGTGGGCGTTTCGACCAGGCTCTTCTCGAGCTGGCGGATGAGAAAATCGTTCTTCATCTGGCTTCCATGAAGGATTGGCCGTGCGAGCGGTGTTGCCCTCTGCCTCGCTCGGCAACGCCGCTGTGAAAAGATTGTTAAAACTGTTGCTTTTTTGTGAACACCTCTAGACAGATCGCACGAGGAGTGGGAAGAGAGGGGCAAGAAAGATACGTTGGAGGTAATCGCTGTGGGTCGTGTAGTGAGCAGTATCGGTCATGCCATCGGCAGCGCGGTGAGCGGTGTCGCGAAGGCGGTGGGCTCGGTCGTCAGTGGGATCGGCAAGGCTGCCGGTGCCGTTTTCGGTGGAATCGCCAGCGTTGCGGGCAAGATTCTCGGCAACCCGATGATCACGGGGCTTCTCGGCACGGTGCTCGGCGGCGTCGCGGGCTTCTGCCTCGGCGGCCCGATGGGCGCGATGCTCGGCGCGCAGCTGGGCGGCACTCTCGGAAGCTACGTCGGTTGCGCGTTCCAGCAGCACGAGATGCAGAAGCAGTGCGACGCGATGAACCAGCAGATCCAGGCCCAGCAGATGCAGTCGTGGGCGCAGAACTCCCAGATGATGCAGATGATGGGCGGCGGCGGCATGGGAATGGGCATGCCTGGAATGGGAATGCCTGGAATGGGAATGCCGGGGGCGGGCTTCAACTCCAACCCGATCTTCGCCCAGAACCAGCAGATGCTCGCAATGCTCGGCGCGGGTCCGGGCGGCATGATGGGCTACCCGAACGGCGTCATGGCGGGTGGCTGCTACGGCGGTGGGTACCCGGGTGGCGGCTTCCCTGGTGGTCAGGGCGGTCCGCAGAACGGTGCGGCGATGTTCGGCCTCCCCAACGGCGGCTTCTTCGGCATCGTTCCGCCTCCGCAGACCGGCGTCTTCGGCGGAACGCCTCCTCACCACGGCCACCACGGTCACCATCACGGCCATCACCACCACTGCCCTCGCACCTACCTCGCGTAGGGGCGCCGCGGTTCGCTCGGATCGCGTTCGGCATACGTCTGAAGAGGGTTCGGGCACCGCAGGTGCTCGGGCCCTTTTCGCTTTCGCCGGCCCGGGGCGTCGAAGGACTTTGGGCCCGTCACGGGAAAGTCCCGCGAGAATCCTGCGAGAGGCCGTGAACGATGATCTCCGAGCGCCAGAAGCCTACACGATCGGAGCAGACGAACCAGCTCCTCGCCCTCTGCCAGGGCGCCGCCGAAGGCGCGGTCGAGGAGGGGGTGGCACGTGAGGCCCTCGAATCGCGCGAGGCCGCTCTCGAGACCGCGCGCCGTCAGTTCGTAGAGGGCGTCGAGGTCGAGCTCGAGAGCAATCCGGCCGCACGGCAGTGGGAGGTCTTCTCCCGCGTCGTCATCGTGGCCTTCGATGAGCAGAGAAAGGCGCTCGCCGTGCTGAAGGGCGCATTGCGCCACAAGGGCAAGGCGCTCGATGACGCCCTTGCGGGGCTCATCACCGCGACCCAGCGGCTCTTTGTGGCCACCGAGGCCTACGAGGCACGTCTCGTCAACGAAGGGTCGTCTGCGCACCCGCTCCAGAACTACATCGTGAACATGACCGAGGCATACAAGCGCGGAGATCTGGCTCGAGAGTCCTACGACGATATCCTTCGTCACGGGCGCGGGTACTTCCAGCGGTGCATCGGAGAGATGCGGAACGCACCGCCCGAGGAGCCCAGAGAAGCCATCTCCGCCCTCGAGGAAGCCTTCACGCGATGCGATGAGGGTCTTGCATCGCTCGAGTCGTGGGCGGCGTCTGGCGACAACGCTCGGCTCGATAGCGGTCTTGCGGCGTTCGAGGAAGGCCAGGCAGCGGTTCAGGAGGGGTTTGCCCTGCACCGCAGGCTGCGCTATGAGTCGGGGCCCACGTCCTCTCCCATTGCGAACACATTCATCAATGCTGCTCGCCTCGTCACACAGGGTCAGTACCCGCTCGAGACCTTCAAGAACGATCTGGCGGTGCTCCGCGAGCATCTCGTGCGCCTCCGCAGAGGGTTTGAGGGGGCCTGCCAGGCGTCCACGAACTCGTCCATCATCCAGGACGAGATCCCGCGGGCCATGGAGGCGCTCGACCTCCACGAGGAGGCGGTAGAAGCCTACGAGCGCTACTGCACCACCCGCAACCCCGCCGACATCGAGACGGGAACCACGCAGCTCGTCGAGGCCATCAAGCGCCTCGAGCAGTCGAAGCTCATCTTCGATCAGGCGAGCGAGCGCGAGGGGAAGGTCGCCTGTCCTCGCTGCGGCGCTCTCAACGGGGGAGGGCATCGGGTCTGTGGCGCCTGCAACGCTGCCCTTCCCTGGGTCGCATCTGGTGCCACCACCTCCTTCGCCATACAAGAAGGGGGCGAGGTCGATTCCGCCGCGGGCGATCTCGTCATGACAGAGAACATGTATCGTGTCATCAACGACACCAACCGCGTGGCGGCGGGTGAGATCACGGGCGAGCAGTACGCGGAGACCCTTGACTGGATGGCCGGCATCGTCGCCGAAGGCCGAGCCGCGCTTCAATCCACCCCGGACCTCACGGTCGACAGCTTTCCCGAAGAAGAGCGCGAGCAGGCAAAGCTGGAGAAGGGTCTCATCGACGAGACACGTGAGTCTCTCGCGCAGGCCATGCAGTCCATCCTCGATTCGCTCGAAGAGCTGCGCTGCTTCATCGATGACGGTGATCAGCAGCACCTGATGAAGGGGCTCGTCGAGTTCTGGGAGGCCTCGCAGCAGGTGCATCGGGTGCAGCGCATCGGTGAGATGGCGGCGCGCGCGGCCGAGTCGTCAGCGCCTGCGTCGCCGCCCGTGGCAGAGGCGGGTGAGGCGCCGTCAGACCAGGAGACCCTCCCGTCGGTGAGCATTCAGGGCGAGTCGTTCGAGTCGACCGGCTCTGCCGACGACGGGCTCGCCGACCGGTGAGCACGGGCGCCTCGGCGCGAGACGGCGGGCGACGGATGAGAGGATGCGCCCGCTGCCCTCGATGACAGAGACAGTCGCGATCCGGCGCGTCAAGGGGCGGTACCAGATCAAGCGTCTCCTCGCGTCAGGAGGGCAGTGTCGGGTCTATCTCGCCCTCGATGAGGCCCACGCGGGACGTCGTGTCGTTCTCAAGAACCTCAAGATCCGCTCGTCAGCCAGTGCTGACGCACAGAGCGAGGTCAGCCTCTTCCGGCAGGAAGGCCTCATCCTCTCAAGGGTAGCCCACCCTTCGCTGCCCGCGTTCGTCGATGCCTTTGAAGATGAGGGCGGCCACTATGTCGTCGAGGAGTTCGTCGGTGACGTAACCCTCGAGTCGCGATTGCGGCGAACCGCGCGGGGGCTCGATGCGAAGGAGGTCGCGTGGGTCGGGCACCGCCTTCTCGATCTCCTGGTCGCCCTCCACGGTCAGCATCCGGCCATTCTCCTGCGAGACATCAAGCCGAGCAACATCATGTGTCTCATCGATGGTCATGGGGTGGTTCGCCGCGATGCGGAGGTCTGGTTCATCGACCTCACCATCGCCCAGGAGTACGTTCCCAACCGCGCCGACGAGGTGAAGATGGGGACGCCGGGGTATGCTCCTCCAGAGCAGTACCGTGGCCGGACACAGCCGAGCAGCGACCTCTACGCACTGGGGGTCACGATGTTCGCGGCCCTCACCGGGCACGAGCCCGCGAAGACCCCCTTTCGTCTGCCGCCTCTCTCAACGCTCCGAGACGATCTCTCGCAGGGCTGGGAGGACTTCTTCGCCAGGGCCTGTGCCCTCGACCCCGCATCGCGCTTTGCCACAGCGAGGGAGATGCGTGCCGCTCTCGAGCGGCTCATGGCTCCAGCCGCCTGCGCCGGTCCGATCGACATGGGTCGACGAGCGGCCCGACGCGGCAGGCGTCTCATGCCCAGCGGCTCGTTTGGCCTGTTGATCACGGTGGCGGCCCTGGTGGTGCTCATCGCTGTCG
>RGZZ01000003.1 GCA_010028905.1 Pseudomonadota bacterium
CGCGCCTTCACCCTGGGCCAGCCCATCGCCAGCCTCGGCATCGACGCGCAGGGCCAGTTCCTCGCCATCGGCCTCGGCCGCCCAAGCCACAAGGAGATCTACCGCCGCACATCGCTCAAGCAGCCGTACGTCACCCCGACGGGTGGACCCGCTCCCATCGTGGTGATGCAGACCGCCACATGCGTGCAGGGCACGGGCGCGACGCCCACCGACAAGGAAGCGTTCCGCATCAGCGGACCGGTGGGAGGCGCGCTCAGCGTGGCGTTCAGCGCTGACGGAAAGCGCCTGCTCGTCGGCGGCGCCGATGGCACCTTGCGCGTCTGGCTCATCACCGATGGCCGCGCCCGCCTTCTCTCGATGGGACATTCAAACGGATGACGCTCTGGGGCGGTCGCTTCGAAGGCAGCCCCGCGGCGGAGATGCAGGCCTTCTCCGAGTCGCTGGGCATCGATCTGCAGATGGTCGATGAAGACGTCGACGCATCGATGGCGCACGTGACCATGCTCGCCGAGCAGGGCATCGTCACGGCGCACGAAGGGCAGGTGCTGCGCGACGGTCTCGAGGCCGTGCGCGCGGAGATCCGCAGCGGAGCCTATCGCCCCGGCATCGACCGCGAAGACGTGCACATGGCCGTGGAGGCCCGCCTCACCGAAATCGTGGGCGAGGTGGGGGGCAAGCTACACACCGCGCGCTCGCGCAACGACCAGGTGGCCACCGACGTGCGCCTGTGGCTGAAGCGCCGCCTCGGCGCGCTCGATGGGCAGCTGCGTCGGCTCATCGGCGTTCTCGTGCGCCGGGTGCGCGACGATGGCCGGACCCTCTGTCCCGGCTTCACCCATCTGCAACGCGGCCAGCCCGTGTGGCTGGGGCACCATCTGCTCGCCCACGCCTGGCCGTTGCAGCGCGACCGCGAGCGGCTGCGCGATGCCCTGCGACGCATCGATCTGTGCCCCCTCGGCGCAGGCGCCATGGCGGGCACACCCCACCCCATCGATCGCCACCGCTCCGCTGCGCTGCTCGGGTTCAGCGACGTCGCGCCGAACGCCATGGACGCCGTATCAGCGCGCGACCACATCATCGAGGCCACCTCGGTGTGCGCCATCATCATGGTGCACCTGTCGCGCATGGCCGAGGAGCTGGTTCTCTGGTCGAGCGCGGAGTTCGGCTTCGTGCGGCTGAGCGACGACTGGTCGACCGGCTCGAGCATCATGCCGCAGAAGCGCAACCCCGACGCCGCTGAGCTGGTGCGTGGCAAGAGCGGCCGCGTCATCGGGGCGCTGAACGCCCTTCTCGTCATGACGAAGGGGCTGCCGCTGGCGTACAACCGCGACCTGCAAGAAGACCGCAGCGCGCTGTTCGACGCGGTGCACACCGCCACGCAGTGCGTCAGCGTCACCGCAGGCATGTACGACACGCTCGCGTTCCGCTCCGAACGCTACCGATCTGCACTCGAGGGCGACTTCCTGCTCGCCACCGAGCTGGCCGACCACCTGACCGCGCGAGGGGTGCCGTTCCGCGAGAGCCATCACGTGGCGGGTCGCCTGGTGGCATGGTGTGAAGCGCGAGGCGGGAACTTCTCGCTGCTGACCCCCGAGGTGCTCACCGCGCACCATCCCGCCTTCGACGCCGATGCGATGCGGGCCCTCGATCTCACCGAGGCCGTCGAGCGCAGGCGTTCTGCGGGGGGAACGGCCTGGTGCGAGATCGAGAAGCAGGCAACGCGTCTCGAGGCGCTCATCACATCGTGACATCAGCGACCCTGCCGCAGGCAACAGCGCGCTACTGATTGGCTGGCAGCGGCTTGAGCACGATGCGCACCGGATAGTTCGACCCGGGCTCCGGAATCAGGCGCACCTCGGCTTCCTGCTTGGTCATGGGCGGCAACAGATACTCCCCCAGACCGAACTCGCGCGGCCCTGAAGCGCGCATGAGCGGCGTCTGAGCGACGCGGCCGTCGATCATCACCGTTCCTCGCGCCAGACCGCCCCCCACCGCAAAGACCACGTACACCTTCCGCTGCTCGGCAGTCGGGTTGCGCAGCAGCAGGCGAATCCGATGCTCGACCCCATAGCTGCCGACGTTGGGCGAACCCTCTCCCAGAGGCTCATCGTACGGCGGGCCACCGATGGTCACGAACGTGTACGGTCCCCCCACCGAATACTCGGCCGTGCCTTCGCGAACGGGCGGTCCGAACAGCCCCTTCCCCCGCACCACCGCCGACAGGGGCGGAGGTGGCGCAGACGCTGTGCTGCCCTGCGAGGCGTCGGCGCTCATCGCCTCGACCACGAGGGAAGGGGGCGTTCCCGACAGCACGGCAATCCGACCCATGCCGCACGCAATCTCTCGCGAAGCCAGAAGGCGCGCATCGAGAACGAGCGCCTCCCGAGGCCCCAGTCGCATGCGCACCCCGCTGCCTCGCGCCAGCCATCGCACGTACCGCCAGGCGGCCAGATGTCCGGCGTAGAGCTCGTCGCGCGATGGACCCGCGCCGCTCTCGGCAAGCAGCAGCTCCACCGGCGACGCGGTCCGGTTGACCAGACTGACCTGGAGGAATCGGGGCGGTGCCTCTGGCGCGTTCTGGTGATGGAAGTAGAAGACCGTGGCACCGCTGCCGATGGGCGTGTCGAGAAGGGCGCCATCGACGTCGATGCGCTCCGGATGGTTGCTTGCCGCAAGGGCCGCCGCTTCACCGAACTGCGCCGATGACAGGGTCACCGATACGGTGACGCGACCCACCACCGGGCGTAGCATCTCTCCCTCGAGCCAGGCGGTATAGACGCGGCTGCCTCCAACACCCGCTCTCCCGCCCTGGCTGAAGAGCGTCAGCTGCGCCCCCTCCGCGGACGCCGCGGCCTGGTCGATGACGCGCTCGCACGCGTCGTCGACGAAATCGGCTTCCGGCGCGGCCCCGGCGATCTGCGCACGAACATGGGTGGGAAGACGCCCCGCGGATTCGAGGATCATGATCTCGAGATCGGCCACGGCAGTGCCCTTGACGAGATGGATGACAGCGTTTCCGGGAGACCGTCCGCAAACCCGCAGGCGATGGCCCACCAGCCCCGCGGTGAGGCCGGCCCCGTCGGGCAGCTTGACAGAAGCTCCGCTCCACGACGGCGGCAGCGCAACGATGCACGTCTCACCCACCCCCAGCTCAACCGCCTGGGGAACGCGCGTCGCGTCGCGCGCATCGCGCGCCGCCGCGCGCAGACGCGCGACCCAGCCCTCCACGAGGGCCTCGGCGCTCGTCAGCGACAGGCTCTCGGCCTGGGCCTGCGTGGCGGGCAGCACCACGCACCCGCGCCAGGTGAGTGCCGGGCCGTCATCGCCGCGCCCGACCGCCACCGCCGCCAGGGAATCGCGAGACGCGGCAACCAGCGCCAGACGACGGGC
The DNA here is from genome assembly GCA_010028905.1 of Pseudomonadota bacterium. Lineage (NCBI taxonomy): Bacteria > Pseudomonadati > Pseudomonadota > Pseudomonadota bacterium. The sequence goes on from RGZZ01000003.1 coordinate 3,391, forward strand.
CAGTCGCGGGCCTTCGCGCCTCACCTGGGCGGCACTCGCGCATGGGACGAGAAGAGAGGCCTCCCCGACGGCGAACCGCACACAGGGGCGTCCGCTCGGCGTCGTGGCCGCAGACCACCGCACCTCCACCCGCTCTCCGGCAGCCGACGCGACCGACGTGCCCCCCCGTGAGGATCGCGAGGGCGGATCTGCTGCCGGCGCGCCGGAGGCGATCGTGCCGGCCAGCAACACGGCCAGCGTGACGAGGAGCGCGTGCCGGAGGCGTGCGCTACAGCGCATCGAAGGGGAGCCGCAGCTGCGTGGCATCCGCGTTCAGATCGGTTCTCGACTGGACGTACAGCCTTCGTCGGCTCGCAGCTCTGCGCGAGAGCGCGGGCACGGCGTCGTCGACATAGTCGTAGAGGCGGGTCAGGTTCTTGAAGCGCTCCATGATGCGCTGCACCTGGCCCTCAGAGCGGGGAGGCGCCGCCAGCAGGAGACGCGTTACAGCGGAGGCGTCGAACCCGGCGCCCAGCATGGAATCGATGACCACGAGCGCGCTGACCTGTGACGCGCGCACGCGCTCGAGGGTTGCGTGCCGATCGCTGCGGCCCAGGTCTCCGGTGAGCACCGCTGACGCAACGCCTCTCGACTCGAGCCCGGCCTGAAGAACCCGCGCGTGCTCCTTGCGGGTCGTCAGCACGAGGCAGAGCCCGGGAGGCGACTGCGAGACGCACTCATGCACGGCATCGTCGACGACCATCTCGTTGCGCGCGCCATCGTGGGAGATGGCATCGATGAGGGCGTTCCAGTCGCGCGCCAGGTCAGCGCGGGCCGTTCTGACCTCGGGCGCCGTCGGCAGTGCCTCCGGGTCGTCGAAGAGCCGCCCGGACTCGACCTCCGTCACGCGGTCGGCGTCCCTCCCCTGCCCTCTTCCCGACGCGGTGTGGGTGAACCGGGTGTGACGCGTGACCACCTCGACCACATCGTCGCGTCCCTGCTCGCGCGCACGAAGGACGGGGCCGACCAGCATCTCGACCATCCGGTCGAGCCCGTCCTCACGACGCCTGTCGGCGGAAAGCCCGAGAACATGGGCGGCCGGCACGGCCTCCAGCGCTTCCCACAGAGCGTCGAGAGGAACGCGATGACAATCGTCTGCCACCACCATGCCGAAGGGGCCATCGACCTCTGTGGCGCACCGCCGAACGTCGCTGTAGGTCGCGAGCACGAGCGGAGCGTCAACCGGCCCGGCCTCTTCGAAGCTGCGCACGTCGTGGGGCTCGAACCCGGCGAGAAGGGCCTGCTCGCGCCAGTGATCGCGTCGGGAGGGATTGGTGGTGAGAACGAGGGTGGGCTGACCGCGCTCGGCCACCACGGCGAACGCGACGGATGTGCGCACGAAGTCATCGCCATCGATCACCACACCGCTCTCACTGCGCAGGGCGACCTCCGCCAGGGCGCGCGCCTCCTGGGCCAGCACCGCGCCTGTCAGCCGAGGAAGCGCGGGCCAGCGCCACCGCACATCGAGCACCTCGCAGCGAACGCCATCCTCCTCGCACCACGCAGCCACCTGCTCGAACAGGCCACGCGGGACCCGCCAGGCACCATCGGCACGGGTCCACCCTGGCAGCAGACGGCGAGAGGGTCGCGCGCGTCGCTCGCCAGGGCGCTTCAGCCCGCGAGGATTGGGGAACGTGAGCCGTCTGCGCAACCGGCGGGCAAGGCCCGGGGGAAGGGGCCTCGAGAGCACGAGGCTGGCGCTGCGCACGACATCGACCTGCGAGAGCGCAGGACGACGCACCGCACGGCGCTCGCCCCCCTCGACCAGCGACGCGACGGTCGAGGCGCTGACGCGCCGGATGGACGCCAGCACCGCCGCTTGATCGGGCAGCACCCCAAGACCTCGCCGGCCCTCCACGAACAGGCCCCCTCCCACGTGGCGCGCGACACCGCCCAGGGGCAAGGAGAGGGTTCCGGGGGTGGGGCCGGGCACGATCTCTGAAAAGCTGCCGATGCGCTCGATATCGCCCCCGCTTGCGTGCATCAGCAGCGCCGATGCCAGGCGGCGAGCCTGCAGCACAGGGGTCTCCTCCTCGAGAAAGACCCAGGCGCGCAGACCCGGGTTGGAACCCGACAAAGCCTCCAGGAGAACCGGCACGCCGAGGGCGGCAGAGGCTGCGGCAAAGTCAACGGCATCGGTCTTCCACGCGCCCCCCTTCTTCCGGCGAAAAGACAAGGTGACATAGTGGCAGACGTCGTTTACGGCGGGATCGACATCGAGGGTGACGCTTCCCTCGAGATGCGCCCGGATAGCTTCGTGATCGAGCGCCGGATGGACCCGAGGGTCTATCGCGAAGGCGCGTGCGAACAGCGCGACGTGCGCAGGCGACACGGGGAGAGGGGAGGCAGGGGGGCGTTCCGTCGGGCGCGAAGAGGGCATGGAAGGATGTTCAATAAACAACGTGGCCTCCCTCTCTCGAGGAAGGCCACGTGGGGCGCGCCGCTACTGTGGGCGCGCGACTCCTTCTGGACGACATCACGGCCCGCCAGCGGCAGCTGCAACGAGATGCGTCGGTTTCAGGTCAGGGCGTCGAAGGAGATCAGTCGCAGTTCAGCTTCTTGTACATGATGTAGTGCGAGATGGAGCCAGTTGATTTGAACAGATCCCAGAAGATTTCCGGCGTCAACAAGGTACTACCCCTTTCGCGCGTCATTCTGAACCCACGCAAGTATAACACAGCCCCCCTGGTTTGGCAACGAGCCGTTTCAGGTTTTTTTCAGGTTCTCCCTGGCCTGGAGGTGAGCGGACGATGAAAGGCAGCGAATCACCGATGATCACCAGCCGCCAGAATCCGCTGGTCAAGGAGATCGTGGAGGCGGGTCGCAGACGACCGTCGGGCCTGTTCGTTCTCGAAGGCCCGCATCTCGCTGATGAGGCCCTGCGCGCCGACGTGCGCATCGTGCGGGTGCTGCTCGGACCGAACGCCGACCCTCACATTGCGGCGCGGCTTCGAGAGCGCGCTGAACGGGTCTTCGACGCCTCTGCCGAAGTCGTCGCGCACGCCGCCGACAGTCAGCATCCCCAGGGAATCGTCGCTCTCGCGGAAGAGCCCCCGCTCGCGCTCGAGCCCGATCGCGCCCGCGTGGGCCGGCTGCTGCTGCTCGATGAGGTGCGCGATCCGGGAAATCTGGGCACGATCATGCGAACCGCCTGGGCTTCCGGCGTTGCGGGCGTGATCACGGTGGGAAGCTGCGTCGATCCCTGGAACCCCAAGGCGGTGCGCGCATCCGCCGGAGCCTGCTTCCACGTGCCGGTGCTGCGCATCGCCGATCGCGCCGAGCTGCCCCCCTGGCTCGAGACGCACGGACAGCGGGCGCTGCGGGTCGAGGCAAACGGCCGACGCTCGTGCTTTGAAGCCGACCTCTCGTCGCCCGTCACACTGGTGCTGGGCAGCGAAGCGCACGGGGTGCACCCTGAGACCGCGGCAGCCTGCGCCGACTCGCTGCACGTGCCGATGCGCGGAGGGTGCGAGTCGCTCAACCTGGCGGCGACGGCGGCCGTTCTCTGCTACCTGGCCCTCGATCGGGAGACGCGGCTCAGGTCTTGAACCTGCTGCCCTTCTTCTTGCTCTTTCGCACCAGCACCGGCGCCTCGATCTTGGTGACGTCGTCGCCCACCTCGAGGTTGTCCTCACGGCGCTTGTGAAGCGGCAGCATGAAGAGAACGAAGTCAACGAACTTCGACCAGACGGGGCGGGTGCCGTACGAGGTGAGCCAGTCGATGGGCCCGCGATTGAGACGCCACGCGCTGATCTTGCGACCATGACGCTCGACGTGGATGAGCTTGGCGAGAAGCTGTGAGGCCCGCAGCTGATCACGCTCGTTGTGATCGACATCGGAGCGGGTGATGAGGGTGGCCTTCCCCTCCACGAAGAGCTTGCGCACCACCCGACGCACCGCGGGCACACCGCTGTTGATGCGGTAGAGCACGAAATCGCCCTCGCGTGTCTTCACGTAGTTCGTCGACTTGAAGACCATGAGATCACCCGGCTGGATGAACGGCATCAAGGTGGTGTCGGTGACGCGAACGTTGAACGCATTGCCCGCCGACAGGGTGTCGATGATGCGCTGGATGGCGTCCGCCGCGCCCTGCATGGCGAGAAAGCTGCCACGGTGCAGGCTGCCAGGGGAGATGTCGAAGCCTTCTTCGCTCACGCAGACGCCCTCCAGACCCACGAGCTCATGAGTGACCCACTGCTGCCGCAGCGTCGTCGGCGACCGCAGGCGGAGGCTGCGCACCCGTCGTGGGCTGCGCCTCCGTCGGATCGGCCAGCACGCCTTCCCAGCGCGCCACCACGGCGGTGGCGAGGCAGTTCCCGAGAACGTTCACCGCGGTTCGCGCCATGTCCATCACGGCATCGACACCGAGGATGACGGCAACCCCTTCCACAGGCAGGTTGAAGGTGGCAAGGGTTCCCGCGAGGATGACCAGCGACGCCCGAGGCACCCCCGCCACCCCCTTGCTGGTGAGCATCAGGGTGAGCACCATTAGCATCTGCTGGCTCAAGGGCATGTCCACCCCCGCTGCCTGCGCCACGAACACCGATGCCAGGGACAGGTACAGCGTGGTGCCGTCGAGATTGAAGCTGTAGCCGGTGGGAATGACAAACGACACGATCTGACGGGGCACGCCGAACCGCTCCATGTTCTGCATGGCGCGAGGCAGCGCGGCTTCGCTGCTGGTCGTGGAGAATGCGATGGTCACTGGTTCGCGCACGGCCTCAAAGAACCGGCGCACGGGGATTCGCGCGATCGCCATCACCGTGCCGAGCACGAAGACGACGAAGAAGAACAGCGCCAGGTACAGCGTGCCGATGAGCTTGCCCAGATACCCCAGCACCTGCACGCCCTGCCCTCCGATGGTCGCCGCCATGGCGGCCGCCACGCCGATGGGCGCGTACCGCATGATGAAGCCGGTGTACTTGAACATGACCTCGGCCACGCTCTCGCACAGCTCGATGACGGGCTTGCCACGGTCGCCCGCCGCCACCACCCCCATGCCGAACAGCACCGCGAAGACCACGATCTGGAGCACGTCGCCACGGGCCATGGCGTCAACCACGCTGGCGGGGAAGGTGTGAAGAAGGATGTCGGCGGCGCCGTGCATCTTCTGGGCATCGATCTTCTCCGCGCTTGCCGCGAGTGTCAGGTTGACGCCCGCGCCGGGCTGCACGAGGTTCACCGCGGCCAGCCCGACCAGAAGCGCAAACGTGGTCACCACCTCGAAGTACACGAGCGCCTTGAGGCCCATGCGCCCCACGGCCTCGAGCGAGCCGACCCCCGCGATGCCCACCACGAGCGTTGCGAACACCAGCGGAGCGATGATCGACTTGATCATCTGCAGGAACAATGTGCCGAGGGGCTTGAGGCTCACCGCCAGATCCGGGCGCACCACGCCGAGGGCCACACCCAGGGCCAGTCCGATGAAGATCTGGGCCGTGAGCCCGATTCCCTTGGCGGGAGCGGGTGGGGCGGCGGAGGCCTCGGCATCGATGCGCATGCCGTGAGGTTCGTCAGGAATGGCGTGAACGTCCTTCCGCGGCAGCGCACCGGACTGCACAGCAGACTCGAGCCTGCGGCAGCGCCCCCACCTGACGCAGACGGCTCGCGTCAGTGCGCGGGCAGGGGCCTGAGAAGACGGTCGAGCATCACCGCCAGCCGCACGCCGCCGACCAGCATCCTCCGCATGGCAATGCTCTCCGCCTGCGCCACATAGTGCGCCGAGAGCGGCTCGACCTCCCGGGGCAGGTGCTTCGGGTCGGTGATGACAGCCCCCGGCACGGCCCCCTCGCAGTAGACCCGCGTGACCGCAAGCTTCTTCCCCTCCGTGATCCACACGGTCGAATCGCCACCGCAGAACTTCGGGCGCCCCCCAACCTCCAGTGCGCGCGCACGCGCCGGCACGTCGGTGGACGCATGGACCACGAGCCCGTCCCAGAGCGCGTGCAGGTTGATGACACGACCCTCGGGCCGACAGACCGCCCAGAGGTTCCCCCCCTGATCGCCTCCGGGCAGCGCGCGGCTCACGCGCTCGACGCAGTGCAAGGGCTGATGCAGATCGCCGACGAGGTGCAAAATCCAACAGATCGCCTCAGCGCGCTCGCGGCGGGTCGCCCCGGGCCGGCGAAGCGTCGCTTCGCAGCACGCAAGGGCCGTGACGGCGTTGGGGGTGGGCGGTTCGGTCACACGGGTGCCATCGAACGAGATGCGCTGGTCGATGTAATGCCAGTCAGAGTGGACCTGATCCGGCTCGACACGAAAGGGATTGTCGCTGCTCCTGCGCTTGATGTCGTCTGGCCAGACCGCCGCCCGCCCCACCACGTAGGCACGCCAATCGGCGACAGCGGCAGCAACAGCCTCCTTCTCCCAGACGGGAAAGGACGGGTGCGCGCGCAGGATGATGAAGAGACGGGAGCGCGTCTCCTCGTCGAGACGGTTCCACGCGAGGTGCGCCACCAGCTCGTGACCGGGCCGGCTCCACGCGTGACAGAGCCCCGCGAGCTGCAGCCACACCAGTGCGCACATCACGACCCGTCTCGATCTCATGACAGCCTCCCCGATCTCGCCTCCGCGCCGAGCCCCCCGCGTCAGCCGCGCGTGCCCGGCGCAGGGAAGCGTTCCGCTCCGGCGGGCCACGATTCCTTCGCGGATGCGCCACCGCCCTCCGCCGTGCCGATGTCGCGGCCATCCGGAACGCTGTTCTGGCAGGCGTTGCCCTCCCCGACTGCGAACCCGCGCCTGCCCCTGGCTTGATAGCGAGGGCCCAAGACCCGACAAGGAACGTCATTCACGTGGAGCTCGCCAGACTGCTCGGCGGAGCGCACCCGCTCCTGGTTCACTTCCCCATCGCACTTCTCCCCATGGCCACCCTCATCGACCTCTTGGGCTGGTGGCGTCGCAGCGAACGCCTGGCCTGGTGTGGCTACTGGCTCACCTTGCTGGGCACGGTCGGAGGCGTCTGCACCTTCGTGTGCGGCATTCTCGCCGAGCTCTTCGCGGCGCGCAGCGGCGTGCCGCAGCACATGATCGAGGTGCATGAGTGGCTGGCGACCTTCGCCGTGTGGACCTTCATCGCCGTGGCCGTGGCGCGCATCCTGATGGGGGTCACGCTCCACCGGCGGAGCGCTCCGATCTACCTGCTGGCTGCCATCGCGGGCTGCGCGCTGCTCGTGATGGCCGCGCATCGCGGGGGGCAGGTGACCTACGCCTACGGTGCCAACGTGACCGGCGTGCAGCTGCAGCGGCTGCCGAGCGACGAAGACCTTGCGGTGCTGGCCCAGCATCAACGCGAAGACACGCTGCAGTACTCCAACCAGATGCACTGGATCTTCGGCGGCATCGTCCTGGCGCTCGCCGCGAGCGTTCTGCTCGAGCGCCTGCCGCGAGGACGGGTGCGCGAGCTGCGACGGATCATGCCGCTCGTGTTCGTGGGCGGCGGCGTCTACCTGGCCATCTTCAGCGACTGGGACAGCTGGCCCATCTCGACGCTTCGCCCCCTCACCGACCCCGAGGTGCTGCTGCACAAGTTCATCGCCTTGCTGCTGGTTGCCATGGGCGTGCTGTCGTGGCGCAAGCCGCCCCAGGCCGACACCTCGGCATCGACCTGGCAGAACCGCGTCATCGCCGTCATGTCGGCCATCGGTGGCGGCCTGCTCTTCACCCACGTGCACACCAACGCGCCCTACACGAACGTGGCCGTGGGCGTCTACCTCAATCACAGCGCCCTCGGACTGGCCGCCTTCGGCGTCGGAGCCGCAGTGCTCCTGGCCGACGCCTTCCCCCAGTCGAAGCGCATCGCGTGGCTCTTCCCGCTCTTCCTCGCCATCGAGGGCGCGCTGCTGCTCACCTACAACGAAGATCTGCCATGGTTCGCAGGCTACCACCGGATCTCGAACCAGCCAACGCGCGGCGGCGTGCTCGCCCACCTCGAGAAGGGTCGTGCTGAGCTGACCTTCGACCGCAACAAGGGGGTGCTCGATCTGTACCTGCTCGGCGCCCACGACGCACAGCCCCTCGAGCGGTCGGAGCCGACGCTCGACGGCGTCATCGAAGCCCGCCAGCGGGCCTTCCCCATTGCGTTCACGAGCGTGGAGAGCGGGCACTACCAACTGGCCCTCGACTGGCTGCGCGCCGTTCCCGTGTTCAACGTGCGCCTGGGCGCGCCGCTCGACACCTCGTTCGATCCCATCGTCACCGCGCCGCTGCTGCCCCCCCTCGAAGGCGCGGAGGTGGTCTACGCCTGCGCGATGTGCCCGGATGTGCGATCGTCGATTCCGGGCACCTGCAGCATGTGCGGCATGACGCTCGAGGCGCTGCCGAAGCCCGAGATCACGGCCCCCGCCGTGCCGCCCCACGACCCGGAACTCGACTGCCGTCTCGCAGTGCAGCGCCCCCCGAAAGCGGGAGAGCCCGTCAAGATGACCCTGACGCCGGTCGGACCCGGCGGCGCCACGCTCACCAACCTGCACATCATGCACGAGAAGTTGATGCACCTCATGATCGTGCGCGACGATCTGAATGCATTCGATCACGTGCACCCGATCCGCCAGTCGGACGGCTCGTTCGTCATCGAGCACACCTTTCCCAGCGGCGGGCAGTACGTTCTCTTCGCCGAGATCGCGCCCACGGGCCGGCACGCGCAGCGCTTCCGGATCCCGGTGACGGTGGACGGGCCGGCCGCGCCACCGCCCCCTCACCGACCGCAGACCGCCCTCCTCCAGCAAGGCGACTACACGTTCTCCCTCGACACGGGAACGCTCCCCGTGCGCGCGGGTGGCGAGACGCCCCTCACGGTGAGCATCTACAAGAACGGACGTCCCGTCGAGGACCTGACGACCTGGCTGGGCGCCGCAGGGCACTGCGTGATCATCTCTTCCGACACCCTCGACTACGTGCACGCCCACGCGCTGCAGCTGAGCGCGGTGCAGACCCCCGCCGGTCCCGACATCGCCTTCCACGCTCGACTGCCTCGCCCTGGACGGTACCGCATGTGGGCCCAGCTGGCCCATGGCGACAAGGTGCTCACCGCCGACTTCGATCTCGAGGCGCGCTGAGCCCCGCCCATCATCGCAATCGCGCCAAGAGGGTCGCTCTCGCGCGGAACACGGCAGGACTGCCCGTCGACGCGTGAGAAACCAACGCTCTCGCAACAACGGGTTCCGCGCATCCGAGGCCCTTCTGCGAACGAGGAGGGCCAGATGATCAGGGCGGGCGTCATGGGCGCGACCGGCTACACCGGACTCGAGGTGATCCGCCTGCTGTCGCGCCATCCGCAGGCGCAGGTGGTCTTCGCAACAGCCCGCTCGCAGGCCGGCCTTCGGCTGCCCGACGTTCACCCGGGCGCCCCGGACATGGCCCTCTCCGACGCGGCCGACGTGCGGCTCGCTGACGCCGACGTGATCTTTCTCTGCCTGCCCCATGGCGCAACCCAGACTGCCGCTCGGTCGGCCCTCGACGCGGGATGCGTGGTCATCGACCTCTCCGCCGATCACCGCCTGCACGATCCCGCCACCTACGCACGCTGGTACGGGTCGGCGCACGCGCACCCCGACCTTCTCGGCGAGGCCGTCTACGGGCTCACGGAGATGCGTCGCGAAGCCATTCGCGAGGCCCGTCTCATCGGCAACCCCGGATGCTATCCGACGAGCATCCTGCTCGGCCTCGCCCCCCTGCTCCAGAGCGGCCTGCTCTCCGGCGCCACCGTCATCGCCGACAGCAAGAGCGGCGCCAGCGGCGCGGGCCGGACCCCTTCGGTGCCGCTGCTCTTCACCGAGGTGAATGAGAACGCGCGCCCGTACAACGTGGGCCATGTGCATCGCCACGTCGCTGAGATCGAGCAGGAGCTCTCCGCGCTTGCCGATGGCCCCCCTCCCACGGGAATCGTGTTCTCGCCGCACCTGCTGCCTGTGAACCGTGGCATCATCAGCACCCTCTACGTCCCGCTCTCCGACGGCGGAGCCGACGCGTCGGTCCGCTCGCTGTACACCGAGCGCTATGCGAGAGAGCCGTTCGTCCACGTGCTGCCGGAAGGCCAGACCGCCAGCCTCGCCCACGCGGTGCGCACCAACCGGGATGTCATCAGCCTGCATCCGGTCCCCGAGCGAGGCATGCTCATCGTCGTGAGCGTCATCGACAACCTCCTGAAAGGCGCCGCGGGTCAGGCGGTGCAGAACATGAACGTTCGCTTCGGGCTCGATGAGACGGCCGGCCTTCCATGAACGCGCCTCTCGTGCTCAAGGTCGGCGGGCAGGAGCTCGACAGCCCCGCGTTTCTGGCAGGCCTGGCGCAGGTCGTGACCGCCCTGCCCGCGCCGCCCGTCATCGTGCACGGCGGTGGCAAGGGGTCGACCCGCCTGGCCGACCGGCTCGGCCTCGAGACCCGCTTCATCGATGGACGCCGCGTCACCGACGACGCCACGCTCGAGATCGCGGTGATGGGGCTGGTGGGGCAGGCCAGCACGCAGCTCGTGCAGGGTCTCGTGACAGGCGGCGTGCGGGCCATCGGGCTGAGCGGCGTGGACGCCGGTCTGGTCACGGTGGCGCCCGCCGCCCCCCGCGACCTCGGGTGGGTGGGCGAGCCGTCGACGGTGCGTCACGAGGTGCTCCACGACCTCGTCAAGGCAGGGTTCGTGCCTTGTCTCGCGCCCATCTCCCTGGGCGATGACGGCTGCGTGTACAACGTGAACGCCGATACCGTGGCGGCCGCCATCGCGGCAGCGCTCGGAGCGCCCGCCCTGGTCATGCTCACCGCCGCGCCCGGTGTGCTGCGCGACGGCCAGATCATTCCCACGCTCACCCCTCACCGGATCGAGCAGCTCATCACCGATGGGGTCATCCGCGACGGCATGATCCCCAAGACCCGAGCAGCGTGCGCCGCCCTGGCGCGCGGCGTGCGCAGCACGCGCATCATCGATCTCGCGGGCCTCACCGCGTGGGTCGCAGATCGCGAAACGCCACAAGGAACCGAGGTGCGGCCTGAATGACAGCGACCCCGACCGTCTCCGGCGAGACCCGTCTCGCCCCCACCTACAAGCGACCTCCCATCGTGTTCACGCGGGGGGAAGGGGCCTGGCTCGAGGACAGCAGCGGTCGACGCTATCTCGATGCCCTCGCCGGCATCGCGGTGAACGCCCTGGGCCATGCCGATCCTGAGACCGTCTCCACCATGCGCGAAGCGGCCGGCGGGCTGATCCACGTCAGCAACCTCTTCCACACCGAGCCCCACCTGCGTCTCGCGGAGACGCTCTGCGCCAAGAGCTTCGCCGATCGCGTCTTCTTCTGCAACAGCGGGACCGAGGCCATCGAGGGGGCGCTCAAGTTCGCCCGTCTCGCAACGAAGCGCCACGCGTTCGTGGCCTTTCACGGTTCGTTCCACGGGCGCACCATGGGGGCCCTGAGCGTGACCTCCGGCGACCGCTATCGCGCCCCCTTCGAACCGCTCGTGCCCGGGGTGACCTGGGCCTCGTTCGACGACCCACAGGGCGCCGTCTCCGCCATCACCGCGGAGACCGCCGCGGTGATCGTCGAGCCCATCCAGGGAGAGGGCGGCATCCGCCCCGCGCCAGAAGGCCTGCTGCGCGCGCTTCGCCAGCGCTGCGACGAGACGGGCGCGCTTCTCGTCTTCGACGAGATCCAGTGCGGTCTCGGGCGCACCGGCGATTGCTGGGCCCACGAGGCGACCGGCGTGACGCCGGACATCATGACCCTGGCCAAGCCTCTGGGAGCGGGCCTCCCCATCGGCGCGATCCTCATGCGCGAGACGGTGGCCACGACCATCTCACCCGGCGACCACGGGAGCACCTTCGCGGGCGGACCGTTCATCTGCAGCGTGGCGAACGTGGTGCTGCGGCGCGTGACACAAGAGGGGTTCCTGGCTCGGGTTCGCGAAGCAGGGGCTCGTCTCGGCACCGCGCTGCGCCGCCTCGACCACCCCTGCATCACCGAGGTGCGTGGGCGCGGATTGATGTGGGGCGTGCAGCTGCGAGAAGACGTGCTCGTGGCAGAGGTGGTTCAGCGCTGCCTCGATCAGGCGCTCATCATCGGCTCGAGCGGCGGCAACACGGTTCGCCTGGTGCCTCCGCTGATCGTGACCGACGACGAGATCGACATCATCGCGGCCACGCTCGACCGCGTCCTAGGAGGAACACCACGTTGATAGAGGTGCGCAAGGCGCGCATCGGCGAGGCCCAGGCCATCACCGATCTCGTGAATCACTACGCGCGCAACGGGCTCATGCTCTCGAAGACGCTGCTGCAGGTCTACGAATACGTGCGCGACTTCGTCGTGGCGGTCGACGAAGACGGCACCATCCTCGGCTGCGGCGCCCTGCGCCTCATGTGGCACGACCTCGCTGAGGTGCGCTCCCTCGCCGTGCACGAGAGAGCCCAGGGCCTCAAGCTGGGACGCCGCATCGTCGAAGCGCTCATCGCGGAGGCGCGCACCCTCGATCTTGCGAGGGTGTTCGCACTCACCTATCAGCGAGACTTCTTCGAGAAGCTCGGCTTCCATGTGGTCGAGAAGGAGATCTTCCCGCAGAAGGTCTGGCTCGACTGCAAGGGCTGTCCCAAGCAGTCGTGCTGCGACGAGATCGCGATGCTCTACGTCATCGACCCGGATCGCGCCGCGCGCGGCGAGGCCGAGTTCACCCTCCACTCCGGAGAGGCCGCACTGGGGGCGCACGGCCCGCAGCCGAAGGTGATCGCGCAATGAGCGCGCGCCTCGCCCTCTCCGACGGAACCGTTCTGCGGGGACGCGCCTTCGGCGCGCGCGCCACGCGCCTGGGGGAGGCCGTGTTCAACACGAGCCTCACCGGCTACCAGGAGATCCTCACCGACCCGAGCTACGCCGGACAGATCATCGTCATGACCGCTCCCCAGATCGGAAACACGGGCTGGGTTCCGGAAGACGACGAGAGCCGGGCCATCTTCGCCAGTGGGCTCGTGGTGCGCGAGGCCAGCCCGACCGTGTCGAGCTGGCGCTCGCGCGAGACGCTCGACGCCCGCCTCACCCGCGAGGACACCCCCGCCATCGATGACATCGACACCCGCGCCCTCACCCTGCGCCTGCGCGATGAAGGCTGCCTGCGGGCCGTGCTCAGCACCGAGGAGAGCCTCGATGACGACGCGCTGGTCACCATGGCGCGCGATTGGCCCGGACTCGACAACGCCGATCTCACCGGTGAGGTCACCTGCGCCGCGCCCTATGCATGGACCGAGTCGAGCGCACCAGACTGGGCGCCCCTCGACGCGGCCGCCAGTCAGGACCCGCTCCGTAAGGTGGCGGTGTACGACTTCGGCGTGAAGCGCAACATCCTGCGACGCCTGCGCGCGCTCGGATGCGACCTCACGGTGGTGCCCGCCCGCACCCCCGCCGAGGAGGTGCTGGCCCTCGAGGTCGACGGCATCGTGCTGAGCAACGGACCCGGCGACCCGGCGGCCCTCGACTGGGCCGTCGAGACCGCACGCACCCTCATGCGCGCGGAGGTTCCGCTGCTGGGCATCTGCCTGGGCCACCAGATCCTGGCGCGGGCCCTTGGCGCCCGCACCTACCGTCTCAAGTTCGGCCATCACGGTGGCAACCAGCCCGTGCGCCACCTGCCCAGCGGGCGGGTCGAGATCAGCGCGCACAACCACAACTTCGCCGTCGACCCGGAAACGCTGCCGGAAGATGCGCGGCCCAGCCACATCAACCTCAATGACGGCTGCTGCGAGGGCTTCGAGCACGCCACCCTTCCCCTCATCAGCATCCAGTACCATCCGGAAGCCGCCCCTGGCCCGCACGACGCCGATCCGGTCTTCACCCGGTTCGTCACGTCGATGCACACCGTGAAGGTGGGGAACTGAACGTGCCCAGACGCACAGACCTGCAGACCATTCTCGTGCTCGGCGCCGGCCCCATCGTGATCGGGCAGGCAGCCGAGTTCGACTACAGCGGCACCCAGGCCGTGAAGGCACTGAAAGCCGAGGGGTACCGGGTGGTGCTGGTGAACAGCAACCCGGCCACCATCATGACCGACCCGTCGATGGCCGACGCCACCTACGTCGAACCCCTCACCCCCGAGGTGGTGGAGTCGATCATCGCGCGCGAGCGCCCCGACGCCCTCCTCCCCACGGTGGGTGGCCAGACGGCCCTCAACCTCGCCGTGCACCTCGCCGAGTCCGGCGTCCTCGAGCGCCACGGCGTGCGACTCATCGGAGCCAGCCTCGAGGCCATGCGCCTGGCGGAAGACCGCAGCCGCTTCCAGGCGGCCATGGAAGCGGCGGGCCTCTCCATGCCGCAGGGAGAGGTCGCCCGCTCCCTCGACGAGGCCCGGGCCATCGCCGAACGCATCGGCCGCTATCCTCTGCTGGTGCGCGCCTCGTTCACGCTCGGCGGCAGCGGGGGCGGCATCGTGGCGACCCCCGCCGAGCTCGAGGCCAAGGTGACCTGGGGGCTGCGCGAGTCTCCCACCCACGAGGTTCTCGTGGAGGAGAGCGTGCTCGGATGGAAGGAGTACGAGCTCGAGGTGATGCGCGACGGGGCGGGCACCTTCGTCGTGATCTGCTCCATCGAGAACTTCGACCCTATGGGCGTGCACACCGGCGACTCGATCACGGTCGCGCCGGCCATGACCCTCACCGACCGCGAGTACCAGCGCCTGCGCAACCAGGCCCGCCGCGTCATGGATGCGGTGGGGGTCGAGACGGGCGGCTCGAACGTGCAGTTCGCCGTCGACCCCCGCGACGGTCGGGTGCTCGTCATCGAGATGAACCCGCGGGTGAGCCGCTCCTCGGCCCTGGCGAGCAAGGCCACCGGATTTCCCATCGCCAAGATCGCCGCGCTGCTCGCGGTGGGCTACCGCCTCGACGAGCTGCGAAACGACATCACCAACGCCACGGTCGCCTCGTTCGAGCCGAGCATCGACTATGTGGTGGCCAAGCTGCCGCGCTGGGCGTTCGAGAAGTTCAAAGGGGTCGACCCCACCCTCGGTCCGCAGATGAAGTCGGTGGGCGAGGCCATGGCCATCGGCCGTACCTTCCGACAGGCCTTTCTCGAGGGGCTGCAATCGCTCGAGCTGTCACGCCCCCCCTTCCCGTCGGCCGATCACACGGTGTGGGACGGTCGCGTCGAGAGCCTCGCCACACCGCGCGCTGAACGGATCTGGGCGATCTGGGAAGCCCTGCGCGCCGGCGTGTCGAGCAGCGACATCGCGCGGGTCAGCGGAATCGACCCCTGGTTCCTCGATCAGCTCACCCGGGTCGTCGACCTCGAGCAGCGCATCGAGGCTGCGCCCGCGCTCGATCGTGCGCTGCTGGAAGAGGCCAAGCGCAACGGCTTCGGCGACGCGCACATCGCCGCGCGCCGCGGCATGACCGCCGAGCGCGTGCGCGCGCTGCGCGCAGAGCTCGAGGTGCGACGCACGTTCCACATGGTCGACACGTGCGCCGGCGAGTTCTCCGCCAGCACACCCTACCTGTACGGTGCGTACGAGAGCCGCAGCGAGGCGCCGCCCTCGTCACGGCAGAAGGTCATCATCCTGGGGAGCGGTCCGAACCGCATCGGACAAGGCATCGAGTTCGACTACTGCTGCGTGCACGCCGCTCAGGCGGTGCGCGAGGCCGGGCACGAAGCGGTCATGGTGAACTGCAACCCCGAGACCGTGAGCACCGACTACGACGCGTCCGATCGCCTCTACTTCGAACCGCTCACCCTCGAGCACGTGCTCGACATCGTCGAGCGCGAGCAGCCCCTGCTCGGCGTCATCGCCCAGTTCGGTGGCCAGACCCCGCTCAACCTGGCTGCACCGCTGGCGCAACGCGGCATTCCCATCATCGGAACCCTCCCCGACGCCATCGATCTGGCCGAAGACCGGGGGCGGTTCAGCGCGCTGCTGACCGAGCTCGAGATCCCCGCGCCGGCCTTCGGCATGGCCGGCTCGCTCGCGCAGGCGCGCACGGTGGCGCGGGAGGTCGGATACCCGGTGGTGGTTCGACCCTCGTACGTGCTCGGCGGCCGCGCCATGGCCATCATCTACGACGAGGAAGACCTCGAGGAGTTCGTGGGCCACGCCCTGGCCGCGTCTCCCGGGCAGCCGGTGCTCATCGACCAGTACCTCGAGAACGCC
This sequence comes from Pseudomonadota bacterium, assembly GCA_010028905.1. Classification (NCBI taxonomy): domain Bacteria; kingdom Pseudomonadati; phylum Pseudomonadota; species Pseudomonadota bacterium. The sequence continues at coordinate 19,531 of RGZZ01000003.1, forward strand.
TATGAGGTCGACGTAGACGCCGTGGGTGATGGCGATCGCGTGGTCATCGGGGGCATCATGCAGCACATCGAGGAAGCCGGCATCCACAGCGGAGACTCGGCCTGCGTGCTTCCCCCCTACAAGATCTCGCTCTTCCATCTCACACACATCCGCGAGTACACCGAGCGCCTCGGTCTGGCGCTGGGCGTTCGCGGCCTCATGAACGTGCAGTATGCCATCAAGGACGACGTGGTGTATGTGCTCGAGGTGAATCCCAGAGCCAGCCGCACCACTCCGTACGTGTCGAAGGCCACGGGCGTGCCCCTGGCCCGCGTGGCCGCCCACGCGGCACTGGGACGCTCGCTCGACGCGCAAGGCTTCATGGAGGAGCCCACCGTGCGCGGATTCTTCGTCAAGGAGGCGGTACTGCCGTTCCGGAAGTTCCTGGGGGTCGATACCCTGCTCGGCCCGGAGATGCGCAGCACCGGCGAGGTGATGGGGCATGCCCCGCAGTTCGGGCACGCCTACGCCAAGGCCGAGCTGGCCGCGGGAGATCGGCTGCCCCTGCAAGGCCGGGTGTTCGTCAGCGTCAACGATCTCGACAAGAGCGCGGCCCTGAAGCTCGCCCGTGATCTGCATCGGCTTGGCTTCGAGCTCTGCGCAAGCCGCGGGACCGCCGCTTTCTTCCAACGCGCCAACCTGCCCGTGCAGGCGCTGAACAAGGTGAGCGAAGGGCACCCCCACGTGCTCGACGCGATGGAGGCAGGCGAGATCGGCCTCATCATCAACACCCCGGCGGGATCGGTGGCGAACAACGACGGCCAGCTGATCCGCACCGCCTCGGTGCGGTGCAACATCCCCCTGATGTCAACGCTCAGCGCCGCGCAGGCCGCAGTCAGCGCCGTCGCATCGCTGCGCGCAAACCCGTTCTCCGTCGCCCCGCTGCAGGAGGTGGCGTCAGAGCCGCCCCGGCGCGCCCCGCAGACGTGACCCCACCGCGTGCACAGCGCTGCACACGACGCGACTCCCCGATTTGATCATACCAGAAGAAAGAGAGACACAGCGCCCATGACATCGACCCAGCAAAAAGGCAGAGTTGTACTGGCATACAGCGGCGGACTCGACACATCGTGCATCCTCAGATGGCTCATCGATGAGGGCTACGAGGTCGTGGCGTACATCGCCAACGTCGGTCAGGACGAAGACTTCGAGGAAGCCCGGCAGAAGGCGCAGGCCATCGGCGCGAGCAAGATCTATGTCGAAGATCTGCGCCGCGAGCTCGTCACCGATTTCATCTTTCCCGCCATCAAGGCCAATGCCATCTACGAGGGCCGATATCTTCTGGGCACGTCGCTGGCGCGTCCCTGCATCGCGCGCCGACACGTCGAGATCGCGCGCCTCGAAGGGTGTCAGTACGTCTCGCATGGCTCGACCGGCAAGGGGAACGATCAGGTGCGCTTCGAGCTCACCTACTACGCCCTGGCCCCGGACCTCAAGGTGATCGCGCCCTGGCGCAACCCTGAGTTCCTGGCACGCTTCAAGGGGCGGCCCGACCTGATGGCCTACGCACAGGCCCAGGGAATCCCGGTCACCGCGACGGTGGCCAAGCCGTACAGCATGGATGACAACCTCTATCACATCAGCTACGAGTCGGGCATCCTCGAAGATCCGAAGCAGGCCCCCACGGCCGACATGTTCCGCTGGACGAAGTCGCCCGAGGAAGCCGAGGCAACACCTGAAGAGATCGCCATCCACTTCAAGGACGGCAGCCCCGTGAAGCTCGAGAACCTCACGGCGAAGAAAGCGTTCGAAGAGCCGCTCGAGCTCTTCATGGCGCTCAACGACCTCGGCAGCCGTCACGGCGTCGGCCGCATCGACATCGTCGAGAACCGCTTCATCGGCATCAAGTCACGCGGGGTGTACGAGACCCCCGGCGGCACCATCCTGCGCGAAGCCCACATGGACATCGAAGGCATCGCCATGGACCGCGAGGTGATGCGGCTGCGCGACAGCCTGTCGCCGAAGTTCTCCGAGCTCATCTACAACGGCTTCTGGTTCAGCCCGGAGATGGAGTTCCTCATGGCCGCGCTCGAGAAGAGTCAGGAGGCCATCGACGGAGTGGTCTATCTGCGTCTCTTCCGCGGCCGCGCCACGGTGATCGGGCGCGAGTCGCCGTCGTCGCTCTACGACCGCGACCTGGTGAGCATGGACATCGAGGGCGGTTTCAACCCCCTTGACTCTGAGGGCTTCATCAAGATCAATGCCATTCGCCTGAAGGCACATCACGCCATCATGCAGCGGCGGGCAAAGAAGGCCGAGAGCGCCGCGCTGGCCCCGGTCTGAGGCGTGTCGGTCGCGGGCGGAGGCGATGACGCCTCCGCCCGCACAAGGTTGATGACTGACGGAAGGGGAAGGCGAGATTGTCTCGTGATGTCGAAGAGAAACGGGTGAGCGAACGTTCTCCCGTCGTGCCGCGTACCGTGGGTGAGGCGCTCGACGCCTTTCTCATGGCCGAGCGCCTGCGACTGGCCGAGAGCACGCTTCAGCGCTACCGAAACGTCATCACCCTGTTCCGCATCTTCCTCGAGAACTCCGAGGTCCAGGCGGCGCCCGGCCTCCACGCCGACGTCGAGATGATGGCGGTTCTGGCCGAAGAGTTCGTGAACGGCTTTCTCGCCAACAAGCTGGCGCGCGGAGAGAGCACATGGCGAAACGCCGCCACGGTCATGCGCCGCCTGCTGCGATGGCTCGACGACCGCCTGCTCGAGGAGTACACGCCGGATGACGGCGTCGACAAGACCTCGACCGAGGTCACCGCGGCGGTGAGCCTGCACGATCTGCTGGCCCAGCACCTCGGGCAGCAGCCTCCTGTGCATGCAGTTCGCCACCGACGCGACGTGTTCATCGTGGCGCGCACCGAGCCTGGCGCCATGTGGCTCACATCAGCCACCGGAGGCGACGAGGTGGGCCCCGTGAGCGTGCCCATGGCCGTGTCGCAGATCTGTCGCGTGGGGTGGGAGCTCAACGGCCTGGTGGCCCGCTCGTTCGGCGGCTGGCGGCTGCTCGAGGTCTCGAGCGTCAACGCATAGGCCCCGCCACGTCTGCGATGGGCAGGCGCTACCGCGGCACGTCGCCCTCGAAGTCTGCGAGGGCGTACGTCAGAACAGCCGCCACCGCGGCATTCACCCGCAGCTCAGCCGGGTCGATCTTGTCGAGGGTGTCGGCCGCCGTGTGGTGATAGTCGAAGTAGGTGCGGCTGTCTTGCAGCAAGCCAAGGGTGGGAACCCCTGCATCATCGAGGGGAGAGATGTCTGCGCCGCCGCTCCACGGATTGCGCTGCATCGCCGGCGCCCCGGCCCCCGCGAGGATCCGCGTCACCGGTTCGAGGAGATCGGCCAGCTGGGCGCTTCCATGGAGATTGAAGCCGGCTGGATGTCCCGCGCCGAGATCGCTCTCGAGCGCAGCCACATGCCGCGAGATCTCCGCGCGATGAAGCGCGGCGTAGGCACGCGCACCCGCCAGGCCGTTCTCCTCGTTCATCCAGGCCACCATGCGAACCGTGCGTGAGGGATGAAGTTCGAGACGGGTGAGCAGTTGCATCGTCTCCATGGCCACCGCCACCCCCGCGGCGTCATCGAGGGCGCCGGTGCCCAGGTCCCACGAGTCGAGATGACCGCTCACGAGAACGATCTCCAAGCTGCGCACCGGATCCAGGGTCTGTGGCGTCAGGCGCAGGAAGAGCTCTACCCGACCCTGCCTCGCCAGACGAGCGATGAGCATCGCATCTTCGGCCGCAACGGCAGCCGCGGGAACCTTCGGAACGCCATCAGCATAACGCATGTTTCCTGTATGGGGAAGCCGGAACTCAGCCCCGCCCGCCGAGCGCACCAGCGCCGCCACGGCCCCCTTTCGTGCCGCGAGGGAAGCGCCCCGCACCCGCGGTTGCACGGCCAGATCATAGGCCTCTCCCCCCTGTCCGATGCGGGCCAGGGCCTTGTCGAACGCAACATCGAACAACACGATCGTGCCGCGCACCACGTCATCGGGCAACGCCTCGAGCGCGGTCATGCTCTCCACGACGAGCACGGGCGCGCGCAGCCCCTCGGCCGCGGTGGCTACGCTGCCGCCAAGCGCCGTGAGCGCAAGCCTCTGCTGCACCCCCTTGGGCTGGCCAGGCCAGGCCACGATGGCACCCGTCTCCTCTCCGCGTACCCAATGTGGCACCTCGACCGGTTCGAGGCGCACGTCGAGGCCCAGGTCACGCATTCGAGCCGCCACATGCGCAACGGCCGCCGCCGCCTGGGGCGACCCGCTGAGACGCGGACCGATGTGATCGCACAGCCACGCACACTGCTGCCATGCGTAGTCGCTGCGAAGCGCCGCGTCGCGCAGACGCGCGAGGTCAGACCGAAGCGCGGGGGCAAGCCCGTGCGACGGGGGTGCTGGTGCCGCCCAGACCGTGCCGCAGCGTAACGCGGCCCATGCCGCGAGTGCCAGCAGAGCGAGGCGGAGCGCCGTGGCGCACCGACGGACGAGGCCTCGCGAGAAGCTTCTCCCCGCCGACTCTGGCGCGCGCTTCACCGCACCACGGCGTCCGGCCGCCTCACACCAGCCGGCTGAGCGCTGGGCTGCTCGCCCGCCTGAACCCGCTGCTCCTCGAGGAGGTCGGCCCAGGCCCGCATGTAGGTCACGGCATGCGACCGCTGGTTGCGCAACAGATCACGCTCTCCTGGAGGCAGGCACCTCAAGACCCTCGGGTCGGAGAGGTTCTCGAGCGTGCGGAGATCGCTCGGCGCGAGCCCCGCTTCGAGAAGCAGGTCGATGAGGGCGTCGAGCTCGAGACCGCTCGTGCTGCAGTAGAGGGTCGACTGCTCGCTCCAGTCGCCGCTGCGTCGCAGGGCGAGGGCGTGGATCTCGTCAGCGGTGAGCGGGGTGAGCGACTGGGCCAGATGCCCGCAGTTGCAACGCCCCATGTGCCCCCACTCGTAGGGCGAGCCGCCCGCGATGCGATTGGCGGCATCGCGAAGTGCGCCGATCAGGCGCGGAGACGGGGTAGCCATTCGTATGCGCCTCCTTGACGTTGAATGACATCATGGTAGCACGGCAGTGGCGCGTCTTCCAGGGGCTCGATCAACAGGCCGCCTGCTGCGACGCGGAACGATCGCACCCATCGCACCGCCCGCAGCTCGCGGCCGGCAGACGCTGGCCGAAGTACGCGCTGATGCGCGCATGGCGACACGCCCCCCGCAGGGCGGAAAACTGCGTCATGCGGCGTAGCAGCTGCGTGCGCTGCAGACGATGTCGGCGCAGGTCGTCGAGCGCCACGTGGCCGTCCGGTGCAGGCCGCACCCAGGCGAACGGCTCGACACGGAGCACGCCCGTGGCGATGAGCGCTTCGAGGCTCCGCTCCGCCACTGACCGCTCGCGGGGCAGCAGGCCAGGCAGGTCCTCGATGCGCGTGACGCGCAGCCTTCCCTGCTCCGCGGCGGCGACGAGGCGCCGCGCCATGGCGTCGTCCGGAAAAGACCTCTCGATGAGTGCGCGATGCACCTGTTCATCGTCCGGCGACTGCAGAAGAACGCAGCGGCACGGTTGCCCGTCTCTCCCGCCTCGCCCCACCTCCTGCACGTAGGCCTCGAGGCTGGCGGGCATCTGCAGGTGAACCACCGCGCGCACGTCTGGCTTGTCGACCCCGAGGCCAAAGGCATTGGTGGCCACGACGGTTGGCGCCTGCCCCCCGACAAAGGCGTCTTGCGCCCGGCTCCTGGCCTCCGGCGACATGCCGGCGTGGTAGCAGAGGGCGCCGAGCGCGCGAGCGGTCTGCTCTGCCTGCATCCGCGTGGCCGCATAGACGATGGCAGCGCCGGCGCCGGCTATCGCGGCGCGCACCTCGTCCAGACGATGCGCTGGCGCGATGGGCCGCACAGAGAGGTGCAGGTTCTGGCGATAGAACGACCCCACATGCTCCAGCGGATCGCGCATGCGCAACGCCGATGCGATCTCGCGACGCACCGCCGGCGTTGCGGTTGCGGTGAGCGCGAGGCGCACCCGCGCCCCGATGCCGTCGAGGGCGGCCCCCAACCTGCGGTACGACGGTCGAAAGTCGTGCCCCCACGCGCTGATGCAGTGCGCTTCATCGACAGCCACCAGGCCCACCCCCACCCGTGCGAGCAGGGCTGCGAACGAGGCCCCTTCAAGACGCTCGGGGGCAAGATAGAGCACGCGCAGCCGTCGCTGCTCGAGAGCCGCCAGCACCTGCTCACGCTCGGCGCTCTCAAGGCCGGCGTGGAGCGCCGCACAGGCCACCCCCCGGCGCCGCAGCGACACGACCTGATCGCGCATGAGCGCGATCAGGGGAGATATCACAACGGTGAGCGAGCGCGACAAGCAGGCCGGCAGCTGATAGCACAGCGACTTGCCCGTGCCGGTGGGCAGCACGCCGAGAACGTCGCGACCCGCAAGAAGAGCGGTGATGATCTCACGCTGCCCCGCCCTGAACCCTTCGTGTCCGAACACGTCACGCAGCACACGCAGCGCCACTTCTGACAAGGCCATTCCCCATTCCGCGGAAGAGATACGCGAAGCGACGGGCTGGCAGCATACGACTCGCCAGCCCATACCAATCGCGGGATTCGCGGGCTACAGGGTCTCGACGACGATCTGGTCGTTTGTGTAGATGCAGATCTCCGACGCGATGCGCAAGGACTCGCGCACCACCGCGTCTGCCGGGAGCGAGGTGTTGCGGGCCAGCGCCCGCGCCGCGGCCAGGGCGTAGGGCGACCCTGATCCGATGCTGGCGATCTGGTCGTCGGGCTCGATGACGTCGCCATTGCCGCTGAGCACGAGCAGGGTGTCCTTGTTGCCCACCACCAGCAGCGCCTCGAGCCGCCGCAGATACTTGTCAGAGCGCCAGTCCTTGGCCAGCTCGACCGCGGCGCGCAACAGATTGCCGTTGTACTCCTCGAGCTTCGCCTCGAGCTTCTCGAACAGGCTCAGGCCGTCTGCCGCCGAACCCGCGAAACCACCCACGACCTTGCCGCCCGCCATGCGACGGACCTTGCGGGCTCCGTGCTTCATGACGGTCTTGTCGAAGGTCACCTGGCCATCGCCGGCCATGGCCATCTGACCGTCGCGCAGCATCGCAACAATGGTTGTAGAGCGGATTCTCACAAGCAGCTCCTCTTCTGGCACCCGGTGGGTCGACGAACCCTCTTCCCGCGTCGCGCCTCATCCCCGCGTGTCTGCGAGGGGGCTGCGAGCGCGGTAGCGGTTGCCCGGCGCCCGCTGCACCCGCCCCGTCATCTCGAGACGGACCAGCAGGCGCGCCACGGCGCGCATTGGCATTCCCGAACGCGCCGCAATCTCCTCCACCTCGAGCCATCCGCCGTCCGCAAAGCCATCGTCGGCCTCCAGCACCGCGAGGAGCGCGGCAGACTCGTCATCAGTCGCGCTCGACACACGTACCGGTGGCACGGTCAGCCCGAGCTCGCAGAGCACGTCGCCCGCGTCACGGGCAAGGGTGGCCGTTCCTTCCGCGAGCAGCTGGTTGCACCCCGCGGAGACTTCGGTGAGAATGCTCCCGGGAACGGCAAAGAGCGGTCGCTCGTGATCGATGGCATACTCCGCGGTGATCATGGCCCCGCTGCGCATGCCCGCCTCCACGACCAGAACTGCGCGAGAGAGACCGCTGATGATGCGGTTTCTCGCCGGGAAGTGCCACGGCATCGGTCCCTCTCCCGGGGGGAAGGGGCTCACAACGGCACCCTGTCTCTCGATGGCGGCTTTCAGCGAACGGCTCTCCGGCGGATAGCAGAGGTCGACACCACATCCGAGGACCGCCACCGTGAGCGCGTTGCAGGCAAGTGCGCGTCGGTGGGCCGCCTCGTCGACGCCCCGAGCCATTCCGCTCACCACCGTGAGGCCGGCACGAGAGAACCCCTCCACGAAGCTCTCGGTGGCGCGCAGCGCATAGGCGGACGCGCGACGCGTTCCCACGACGGCAACCGTCGGCCAGCGGCTGAGCGCCTCCACGCTTCCACGTACGTACAGCGCGAGGGGCGCCGACGACAGCGTGCCCAGCAGCGGAGGGTATGCTGGAGATCCAAGCGTGACAACGGCACAGCCAGCCGCGAGCGCCTGGGCGTGGAGCGCGCCGGGATCAAGCGTGCGACGGGCCGCCACCAGCGCCTCGACCGCGGGACCGGGCGCGAGCGAGCGCAAGGTCGTGGCGGGCGCTTCCCATACGTGCGCCGCCGTGGGCAGATGGGGCTGAAGGCGAGAGAGTGTTGCGGCTCCGAATCGCGGCACGCGAGAGAGAGCCAGCATGGCTTCGACCTGACCGATGGAGGCAGACATGAATCGTCCCCCGATTCAAACGCTGCGCACACGGTGTCATAGAGCTGCGGTGAACAAGATCTCCCCGACCAGGGATCAGCGAACGTTGAAGCGCGTCTGTCCCACGGTGACCACGTCGCCGCGATTGAGGAGCACACGTCCTCCGATGCGATGACCGTTCACGTAGGTGCCGTTGGTGGAGGAGAGGTCTTCGAGCCACGCCTCACCCCGCTCCACCCTGACACTCGCATGGCGACGCGAAGCGGCGCTGTCGTGCGAGATCACGATGTCTCCCTCTTCGCGACCGATGACCGTCTCTCCCGACTCAAGCGGGTGAGAGACGGTCGCATCGTCGGTCACCAGCATGAGGAGCGCGGCGGCGCTGGCGCCAGACGCCGCAGCTGTCGCGGGTGGCGCTGGGATGAGCGCCGTGGGGCGGGCCGCCGGCTCGACCGGCGCCGTGCTGCTGGTGCTGGGAACAGCCTGGGCGGCGGAGAGCGGCGAGGGCTCGACAGGCACTGCTTCGGGCAAAGGCTCGGGCTCACGAGCCGAGGGAGAGGACACCGGAAACTCCGGCACGGCCACCACGGGAATCGACCCGGCTGCCCGCGAGCCAGGCGCCGGGATGGCGGAGGGGCGCCGTGCACCCGCCTCGATGCCGAGGCGCTCGAGAAGATCGAGAAAGCCCGGATAGCGCGAGGTGATGCGATTGAACTCATCTTCCGCCTCGGTGTTGCGTCCGCGATTCGCAAGCGCGGTGCCATACCCGTAGCGCGCATCGAGCATCAGCTGGGGGTCGAAATCGGTGCGCGTGAGGATCTTCTTGAAGATCTCGAGCGCCGTCTCCGCATCGTGGGTCTCGACACAGGCCCGCGCGAGAAGGATGAGGTTGCAGAGCGAGATGTTGTCGTCCGGAAGGGTGTCCTTGAGCAGGGCGATGACGTCGCGCCATCGTCCGGCCTCGATGTAGTGGAGCGAGAGGAAGAACCCCACGACCGGATTGTCTGGAAGCACCCCGAGAAGCTGGTCGAGCACCGTGCCCGCCTCCTCGTCATCACGAAGGCCGCGGTGCGCCAGCGATAGCAGGATGCTCACTCCGAGCAGATCGGGATAGAAGGCGAACGACGAGTTCTCCGTGAGGCACAGCGTCAGGCGAAGCGACGGCACGTACTTGCGTATCTTTGTGCCGAGACGTGCCTGGCAGAGCAGCACCTTCTTGAAGCTGTGCACGGCGCTCTCGTACGCTTCGAGCTCGAGCGAGATCGCGCCGTGCATGAAATAGGCGTCGGCGAACTGCGCGTCTTTGGTGAATGCGTCGCTGAAGCGCTCGAGCGCGTCGCGCAGCGCCCCTCTGAGCAGGGCTTCATAGCCGGAGACGAACGAGCGCTCCGCTGCCGGCACCGCGATGTTCTTGAGCACATTGGAGAAGAAGCGGCGAGGCTGCTGCACCTCGAGCAGCTCGATGACCGGTCGCATCTGCCCGAAGACCGGATGCAGATGCCGCTGATGAAAGACGCCCGTCTCCCCGACCTGTCCCCGCGCATCCTTGGAAGGCACGAGGGCGCGTGACACCTCGCCCACGCCACGAGCCGCCATGCGGCCCGCGAGAGAGACGCCGTCTTTCAGGGTGTCGAAGATCTCTTCCTTGCCCAGAGCAATCGCCTCCTCGATGGAAGCGCCTGGAGATGCGCTTCACGAACGGTTGCGCGCCCAGTATGCGCGAGACGTCAAGGCCCCGTCAACAAGGTGCGCGTGAACGAGTTGTTGCAAAGTCCCGGTTCTCTCTTCGCGGTCGAGGCCGCGCAGTCCCGCGCGCACGAGCGCCTTCCCTCGGCTTCCCACGGAAGAGAAAGAGAGAGGCGGGCGCGCCACCTCCCTCTGTATACCCTCCGTCGACTGCGGCTCGAGGCGTCGACCTCAGGGCGTCGAGAAGACGAACTCGGTCTTTCCGAGGCGCAGGCGGTCGCCGTTTCGCAGGACGCGCTGCTCGCCTGCGGCCATCTTGACGTTGTTCAAGAAGCTGCCGTTCGACGAGCCGACGTCTTCGAAGATGTACTCGTCGTCATTGCGCAGGATCTGCGCGTGGCGACGAGACACGTACGATTCCGGGTCATCGTTGGTGAGATCGACGTCGGGCTCGATCTGATCGGCAGGGCTGCGACGTCCCATGGTCGTGATCTCCTTGTTGAGATCGAACTGCTTGGTGCCATCGGCCAGGGCGATGCGCGCGCAGCCGGACGCGGCTGCCACCGGAGCGGCCGGAGGCGCCACCGGGACGGGCGCGGACACGGCTGCCGGGGCCGGACTCGAGCCGAGATTGGCCCCGCAGTCGACGCAGTAGGCCTCGGTCGACGGGTTGTCGGCCCCACACGACGGGCACTGCACACTCGCGCCCGTCGCTGCCGGTGCGGAGGGCGGCGCGGCGGCCGGTGCGGGAGGCGGCGCCACCGGCGTCACAGCGGGCGCCGGAGGTGGGGTGGACGAGACATCGTGGGGAACGACCACGAGCTTTGCGCCGCAGTCTTCGCAGTAGGCGGCTCCTTCGAGATTGTCTGAACCGCAGACGTCGCACTTCATACCAGAGACGGGCTCCTTTCGAATTCGGGACGGAGTGATTTTTTCAGGAGGTCGGTGGCAGGGGCACCTGGTCGAGCAGCTGGGTGAGCTTTCGCGTGCCGTACTGCAGCTTCTTGGTGCCCGCCGACGACGCGGCCGCACCGGTCTCGATGCGCTGGGCTTCTTGCAAGGCCTGCTGCGCAAGATCGCCCTGGCCGCGCTCGAGAAGCGTGGTGGCCGCGGAGCGGAGCAGCTGCGTCGCCTTGGCCCGATCGCCCGCCTGGGCCAGCTCGAGCGCTCGGGTCTGCTGGCGGAACACCGAGACGAGATCGACGACGTTCATGACCTGAGGCGTGACCACCGACGCCAGCGCCGGGTCAGGGGTGTAGCCCACCAGCACGTCACGGCTGACCGACGCATCACGCACCTGAAGAGAGGGCAGATCGTAGGTGGCTTCGACCTGGGCCACACGATATGTGCCCGCCTGTCGAGAGGGCAGCTCGAGCTCGAACAAGGTCGACTGTACCTCGTTCGACTGCAGATCGGCGAGCTGGACCGTGGCTTCGCGATCGACCATCTGCAGCTGACCGAGGTCATTGATGAGCGGCTTCACCTTGAAGGCCCGTCGCACACCGATGTCCTTGGCGAGCTTGAGCTTGATGCGCGGGTTGCGCACCACCACCGACTGCACCCCCTGCAGCTCGTCAGCGAAGATCTGGGGGATGTCACGCGGATCGTCGATGTAGTACGACTTCCCCCGACACCCGTTGGCGATGCCGAGGAGCAGCTCTTCATTGAAGTCATCACCCACGCCGATGGTGGACACCGAGATGCCATCGCGGTTGGCCTCGAGACAGCGCTCGTGGCACTTCTTCTCGGCCTGGGTGAGACCATCGGTGAGGATGACCACATGGTTCATGCGATCTGGCGAGAACGCGTTGCGCACCTGGCTCACCGCGGCCTCGATGCCCTTGAGCATCTCGGTGCCGCTGCCCACATCGACCTGGTCGATGTTCTTGATCATGCGCTTGGCCTGCTCCTTGTCGTAGAGCTGACCGCTGGGAATCAGGACGCGAGCCTTGTCGGCGAACGCAATGATGGAACAGAGATCGGTGGGGCGCAGCTGATCGATGACGAACTGCACGGCATTCTTGACGTACTCGAGCTTGCGCGCCGCGTACATCGAACCGCTCTTGTCGAGAACGATGGCCAGGTTGAGGGCCGCGGGACCCGCCCCCACAGCCTCTCCTGGCCTCACCTCTGCAAGCAGGTAGAGCAGCTTCCGCTCGCTCGTCACCAGGACATTCTGGTAGCTCAACAGCACGTCGAGCATCACTTCTTGTGCCATGCGCGTTCCTCGCCTCTCCGTGTGCGGACCTCAACCCGCGCCGAACCTGCAGGCTCGGGAGGGATATCGCACTTCAATTGAATTGCGCAGGTTTCCTCCAACACCGCGTCACCGCCTGCCCTTCGCTCCCCTGCTCGCGCGCTGATGATCAGGCGCTCGCGGGAAGGATGTGCACGATGATGGCCGTGGCGTTGTCGTCGGCGCCCCGACGCAGCGTCTCCTCGATGAGACGCTCGCAGGTCGCTTGAGGATCGTCGCCCTGCCGCATGAACCCGATGATCTCGTCCTCCGAGAAATATTCCCATACCCCGTCTGAGCAGAGGAGCAGGCGATCGCCCCGAGCCAGCTCCCGCGTGTAGAGGTCGACCTCGAGCTCCCCCTGGGTTCCCAGGGCGCGATAGAGATACGAGCGCTGAGGAGAGGTTCGGGCCTCCTCGCGGGTCAGCTGACCGATGCGCACCAGCTTGCCCACGAGCGAGTGATCTTCGGTGACCTGATCGATCTGCTGCGATGCAGGGCGGTACAGATAGGCGCGGGTATCCCCCGCGTGCCCGAAGACGGCATGCGGCCAGTCGATCATCAGCGCCGTCAGGGTCGAGCCCATGCCGCGACGCGACTCGTCCTGGCGAGAGTAGTCGAACACGCAGCGGTTGGCCGTCTCGATGGCCTCGTGCACCAGCTCCTCGAGCCGTGGCACCGTCTCTGTGGGACGAAGGCGGCTCGTGTCGGTGCCGGTCTTCACGGGGATGCAGCTGGCGAGAACGTGGCTGGCCATCGATCGGATGGCCAGCGAAGATGCCTTGTCACCCTCAGCCTCGCCGCCCATGCCGTCGGCAACGACCACGAGGAGCGCCTGCGTCGGCACAGAGTGCTCCCACGCGGAGAAGCCCGTCACCAGGAGACTATCCTGGTTCACCGATCGCACGCAGCCGACGTGCGACTTCATGCCGATGACACACGGGAGGAAGCCTGGCGCCCACGGCTGCTGCGGCGTCGAGGCCTCACCTGCCGAAGCGGGCTCGGAAGCCGGCGGCGCTGCCTCCGAGGGAGAGGGCGCCGGAGGGTCGGCTGGCGCAGGTGGCGCCTCACCCGCGGTGGTCGGAGCCGCGTCGCCAGCGGTGTCCTCAGCCCCGCCCAGCAGAACCTCTTCCAGGGCGTCAGCCATCTCGTCGGCCGAGGAGAAGCGGTTGCGAGCGTCCTTGCTGACGGCCTTCATCACAGCCGCCTCGAGACGAGGGGGAACGCCCTTCACGTGGGTTCGCAGAGGCGGGAAGAAGAAGAACTGCTCGCGGCTCACGGCAGCCGGGCTCTGACCGGAGAGCAGGAAGTAGAGGGTGGCCCCCACCCCGTACACGTCGGATGCGACGCACGGCGAACCGCCCACACCGAAGGCCTCCGGCGCGGAATAGCCCTCGGTGACGCTGCACACCGCGGGGAGGTCGTCGATGCGAGCGAGGCGCTCATAGCCGTCGAGCAAGGCGAGCCCGCCATCGTCGATGAAGATGTGCGACGGGTGCACCCCGAGATGCAGAAAGCCTCGCCCGTGAAGCTCGGAGAGCGCCTTCAGCGTGGCGATGCCGATGGCAACGACGTCATCGTGGGGCAGCGGACCGCCATCCTGACGGTAGGGCTGAAGCGCGCACTGCGGGAGGGGGTCTCCCACCAGAAAGCCTCGCCCTTCGCGATAGAAGAAATCACTGACCGCCCACAGATGCGGGCACTCGCTGGCCTGCAGGGCACGCCAGGCTGTTGCCGCGCGAGACGGGTCTTCAGGGTGAGGCTGGCCAGGCGAAGCCTCATCGGCCTTCTCGAGGGGCGGCGCCTCCGCGTCTTCGAGGACGCGAGCCGCCTTGCCGTCACGCGCGCGAATGGCCTCGTAGACGTTGAACGCGCCGTCGACGCGCGCCGAAGCGACGATGTACCCTGTGCCGGGGATCTCGCCCAGGGGCAGGAGATCGTGACGCTGACGCTGCTCGAGAACGACGGGGGCCGCCGTCAGCAGTGCCCCGCAATCGGCACAGTAGGTCTCTTCACCGGGGTTTTCGAGCTCGCACGATGGACACCTCAAGAACCGTTGCTCCGTTCTGTCTGCCGCGCACAACCCCACCAGGTGAGGGCCCGCCGTGACGTACCTCGTGCAGGTGGGCTTCTCTGGTATTTCAGCGGAATCCTCCGCTCCCGTTGCGGCGGCGCGACGGTCAGTGCAGCGGCACCGTGAACAGGTTCATCCACGGGAACCAGCGCGACAGGGGATGACCCCGAGCGAGAAGGAAGGCGATGAGCGCAAGGTTCAGCCCGCAGCAGCACGCCGCAGCCACGGCGAACACACGCAGCGCGATTCGCTCATCGCTCGGGCAGGCGTAGTAGAGCACCGCCAGCAGCAGAGCCGCCACAAACCCGAAGACGGGGATGAGCGAGGCCACGGCGAGGAGGGCGGCGAGTATGACGCCCAGCAGGCTGAGACGCGCGGGCTCGATGGACACGCACACAGGCAGGCGGACCTCCCCGGCGGGGCTGCGAAGGAAGACCTCGGTTCGATGTGTGCCCCCCTCGCGCAGCGAGGAGGTGTACACGGTGACCTCCACGGTCGCGTCCGCACGCTCGAGGAACCGAGGCTCGATGCGAACCATGCGCCGTTCCGGGCAGGACAGTGCACCACGCGCCCCTCCCGTCACGCGCACCTCGAGCCGGCGGGTCTCGCCCTGTCGCAGCGTGCCGAAGTCGAGAGCCGCGGGGGCGAACGCCAGCGCCATCTTCTGGGTATGCACAGGGGCTTGAGGCTCCGGCGACGGGGGCATCGCTGGCCGTTGCGCGAGCGGAGGGGCGGATCGGCCGGCAACGCTGTCGAGCGCTTCCCGCAGAGCCGCCCCCATCTCGGCCATGTCGGAGAAGCGATCGGCCGGGTTCACCGAGACGGCACGAAGAACGACGGCGTCCACGGCGGGTGGCAGGCCGCCACAGATCGACGAGGGCGGGAGGAACACAAACATGTGGTCGGTGGGGGCGCGCGCGGTGAGCAGATAGTGCAGCGTGGCCCCGAGCCCATAGACGTCGACGCGGCCATCGCTCTGCCTTGCGCCGTACTGCTCGGGCGCTGCGTAGCCAGGCGTGCCCAGGGCCACGGTGTCCGCCGCCTTCTCGGCGGAGTGGAAGCGAGCGATGCCGAAGTCGATGAGCTTGATGGCGCCATCGGTGGTGAGCATGACATTCGAGGGCTTCATGTCACGAAAGATGACCGCAGGGGAGCGGCCGTGCAGATAGACGAGCGCCTCTGCGAGCTCGACGCACCACTGCAGCGCTCGGGAGGGGTCGACCGGGCCCGACTGCTCGACCCGTCGCTCGAGGGTCTCCCCTTCGAGCAGCTCCATGACGAGATAGCGACGCCCCCCCTCGATGAAGTAGTCGCACACACGGGGAAGCGTGCGATGGCTGAGCGCTGCGAGCATGATCGCTTCCTGCTCGAACAGCCGCCCCGCCTGCTCGAGGTCGTCGCCATCGAGATGATCGACCCCCATCTCCTTCACCGCCCACACCGCGGTGGCTAGACGTCGATCGCGTGCTCGATAGACGGCACTCATGCCCCCTCGCCCCAGCAGCGAGACGATCTCGTAGCGCTCGGCGAGCACGGTTCCCGGGGGCAGCAGATCCGAGTCTGACATGGCAGGCACAAGGTTCGGCGCGGCGACTCCTCCAGGCCTGCCATCGCACGCTGACCGCCCAGGGCCTCCCCAGAACGCGAAGAGGGGCCGTCGCCCGGATGAGCGACGGCCCCCCTCCTCGCGGCGAAGATTCGCCGCCCGTGGCTACTTGAGCTTGATCTCGGCGCCGACCTCGGCGAAGCGAGCCTTCATCTTCTCGGCCTCTTCCTTGGTCACGCCTTCCTTGATGACCTTGGGCGCGCCGTCGACGAGCTCCTTGGCCTCCTTAAGGCCGTGGGTGGTGAACTCGCGCACCACCTTGATGACCTGGACCTTGTTGGCATCTGCCTTCACGGAGGCGAGCTCGATGTCGAACGAGGTCTTCTCCTCCTCGGCAGCGGCAGCGCCGCCACCCGCCGCGCCGGCGACCGGCATGGCAACCGCGGCCACGGGCGCTGCGGCGGAGACGCCGAGCTTCTCCTCGAGGGCCTTGGTCAGCTCAGCCGCCTGCATGAGCGTGAGGTTGCAGATGGCATCCATGAGTTCTTCCTGGGTAAGCGTAGGCATGATTGAAGTTCCTTTCTCTTCGTTGAAACGTGGGTTGTGCTCGGGTGAGATGCGACCGTATCAGGCTTCCGCGGCTGCGGGAGCGCCTTCAGGCTGCTTCTCGGAGATCTGATGGGTGATGCTCGCCACGCGGCGTCCGGGCTCCTGAAGAAGCCGCATGAGCTGCTGGTGCGGAGCGATCAGCATGCCCAGCAGCTGCTGGTAGATGACCTCGCGGGACGGCAGCGACGCCAGGGCGTCGATTCCCTTCGCATCGAGGACCTGCCCATCCATGTAGGCGGCCTTGATGTACGGGGGCTTCTGCTTGCGTTCCTTGAGGAAATCAGTCAGCGCCTTTGCGAGCGTGACCGGATCCTTGTATCCGAACGCGATGGCCGTGGGGTTCTCGAAGTGTGCGTCGAGCCCCGTGATGCCAAGCTCACCAACGACCTTGCGGGCCAGCGTGTTCTTGACGACCTTGTACTCGCCGTCTTGTTCGCGCAGCCTTCCGCGAAGCGCAGTGATGTCCTTGACGTCGAGTCCGTCGCCTTCACCGCGGTAGTCGGTCAGGATCGCGATCTTCGCGTTCCCGAACTTCTCGCGGAGCTCTTCGAGGCTGGCGGTCTTTCTGGCCATGGCCTGCTTGTGCGTGAGTGCCATACGCTCACCTCCTCTCTATGAATCCGAGGCGCGCGTCTTGGGCGCGTCTCGGTCGATGTGCCACAGGCACGGAAGGTGAACCTGCCAAAAAGCCCTCGCCACCGCTGCGCCCATGTCGGGCCGGATGTCGAGGGCTCCAGGAAGCGCGCAACGCCTGAGCGACACGCGGTCGCGGCAGCGGCGCACACAGAAGTTGCTTTCTGGACGTTCACCTCGGCAGGCGGCTTGCGCCATTCTCCCAGCCCGGTTCGTCGCGAAGGGTCTCGCGGTGATCGGGCGGGCACCTGCTGTCTACGGCTTCGGTATTATAGGAGATTCGATTCATTGCTGTCAAGCGAGGACTTGCGCTCGCCGCGGTAGTGTGATATCATCTCGCATCGTTGGGCTCTCAGCAGCCGCGTGCTTCTACTTCTGCCTGCACGGCTGAACACGCAACCGCTGCGCTGAGCGGGCCGCGCGCTTCCTGCGCATCGCCCCGCCCGCCGACAAGCCGACGGCGACCGTGCGCTGAAGTGAAGCGCGCAGTGCCGCCCGCGATTCCTGTTCGAGAACGGAGACATCACTCATGGCTATGGTCTGCGACCTCTGTGGCAAGGGCCCGGTGAGCGGGAACACGATCAGCCACTCCAACCGCAAGACGCGTCGCCGTTGGCTGCCGAACCTGCAGTCGACGAGCCTCACCATCAATGGCAAGGAGAAGGCGGTTCGCGTGTGCACGCGCTGCCTTCGCACGCATCGCAAGGCCGCGGCGAACTGATACCCCCGCAGCCGTTCCCGAGAGACGTCACCATGCCGTCGCCGCTGCGCTTGCTGAAGACCGTCACTCTGGTTGTCGTGGCCGTGGGCCTGTGCCTCACCCGAGGGTGGGGGCAGGTCTACGATCCGCACACGGGTGACCCCCCCTCTCACTCGCACGTCCAGTTCACCACGAACGATTGGCAGGTCGAGGCAACGCCAGACGGCGGCAAGCTGAGTGGCACCTGTCGTCTCGACTGCTACGTCGATGAGTACGACCAGGTGTACCTCAAGCTCCGCGGCCTGAAGGGCCAGGGGCTATACACCGTCTGGATGGTGAAGCGCGACAAGGGCGAGAGCGAGGAGCGCGCGGGCGTGTCGCGCCACTGGAACGGCGATGACGCCAGCCGCTTCGACTTCACCGCCGAGCCGAGCGGCTCGGGGTACTACAACGGCTGGACGCAGAAATGTCCCCTGGGGCGCTGGAAGTTCCTCGAGGTTCGCTACCACCCGAACGGCAACATGAAGGACCTCGACTCCAGCGTGGTCGCTCTGCGCGTTCGGCTGCGACCGCAGTAGGGCGGTTGCGTCCGCTCACGCGGGTCTGGCTGGCAGCAGCCCTCTACACCGCGCTCTACTCCTGGTTCTGCGTGCAGCGCGCCGTCTCCGCCTACTACGGCGATCCAGACTACGGTCTCTTCCAGCAGAGCTTCTGGACCACGCTGAACGAGGGCTGGCTCTTCTACAACACGTACGAGAGCGGCACCCACTTCTCGAAGCACAACTCCCCCATCCTCTTCCTCGTTCTCCCGTTCTACGCGGCGCTCCCGCGCCTCGAGACACTGCTGGTGGTGCAGACAGCGGCCATCGCTCTTGGGGCCGTGGCAGTCTTCAAGCTCGCCGCGCTGCTGGTTGACGAAGAGAGCGCGGTGCTCCTGGCCTGGTCGTACCTTCTCTACCATCCGATGCACGGCGTGAGCTATGACCAGTTCAATGAGCTGGCCTTCCTGCCCGCTCCCCTGCTCTTCGCGTTCTACTTCATGGTTCAACGCCGCATGGGCTGGTTCTGGGCCTGCATCACCGCCTCGCTGGCCTGCAAGGAAGACGTGCCGTTCGTCACCTTCGGCCTCGGGCTGTACATGATCTGGCTCGGACGCAACACCCGCCGCGAGAGCGAGTCCCCGGATCGTCTGGTGCGCCATGGCCAGC
The DNA here is from genome assembly GCA_010028905.1 of Pseudomonadota bacterium. NCBI lineage: Bacteria > Pseudomonadati > Pseudomonadota > Pseudomonadota bacterium. Next base: position 38,536 of record RGZZ01000003.1, read on the forward strand.
TGCTCGCCCTCATCTCGGTCGCCTGGCTCCTGCTGTCGCTGCGCGTGATCTTTCCGCTGCTGCGCGATGGCGCGACCTGGCCGTACTTCAGAGAGCGCTATGGCCAGTTCGGCCGCGACTTCACCGAGGTTGCGCTGAACCTTCTCGCGCACCCCTGGATCATCGTGCCATACCTGCTGCGTCGGCATGCTCTGCTCGTGCTCGTAGAGCTCACCGCCCCGCTCGCCTTCCTCCCCTTCCGAGCCCCCGCCGTGGCGGCGATCCCGCTGGCCACGTGGGTCGTTCTGCAGCTGTCGTCGTTCGGCGCGATGCACAACTGCGGCTCACGGTACATGGCCCCCGTGATCGCGTGCATGTTCGCGGCGACCATCGTCGGGCTGCGCAACGTGGTTGCCGCGACGGCCGTCTCCGACGACTCTGTCGAACAGGCTGCCCAGCGTCGCCGGACCGGTCTGCGCTGGAGCCGGTGGGTTCTCGCCCTCACCACGCTCTCGACACTTGCGCTCGATACCACCCCGATGCGCTTCCCCTTCCGAGGCATTCGACGCCCCACAGCCCATCAGATCGCAAGAAACGCGCTGGCCGAGCGCGTTCCCGCCAGCGCCAGTGTTTCGACCCAGCCGGAGTTCTACGCGCCGCTGAGCCGCCGCGCCGATGTCTGGCTCGGATACCATCCCGGCACGGACTACGTGCTCGTCGACCCCACCCCTGATTTCACGGGCCACGCAACGTGGTTCGATCACGCCCGCTGGAACGTGAACCTTCCGCAGATCGTTGCGCGGGGCGAGTACGTGATGGTCGACCAGGCAGACGGTGCGGTGCTGCTCAGACGCGTGCCCTGGGCGATGCGGGGGGCTCGCCGGCCTACTGCTCCTTGAGGCCGCCGTTCAAGGTGTACTGGGGATACCCCGTGGGCAGGCTCAGGTCGAGATGCGTGACGCCGGTGCACGACATGGTGTAGTTCGCAGGTGTCGTGGCACTGGTGTAGCCATTCGTGTAGCAGGAGTTGTCGAGCGCGGACGGGCACTTGGCGATGATCTTCAGGTAGGTCGGCGTGAGAGAGGTCAGCATCACGGGGTAGCGCTGGTCGTTCTCCTCTGAGTACATGGTGAGGGCGGTCGCCGTGTTGCGCAGGTTCGACTCGCACCCGCTCAGGCGCGTGCGGGCCTTTGCGCGAACGAAGTTGGGCAGGATGATGAGGATGAGCACGGAGATGAGCGACAGCACCACCATGAGCTCAATCAACGTGAACCCTCGACGCACCCGTACTCTCTTCTGACCGTGCTCGCTCACAGGTAAATCTCATCCTCGCGCGTGGAACTGCTCCACATCGTTCTGCTCTCGCCCATCACAGGACCACCGTAGAGCTGTTCATAGCGGCATTTGCTGCGTCAACCCGTTCCTTGATGGTTCTCACGGCAAACGGAAACTCCGGGAAGAACACCGAATCGATCCAGCAGGTGCGGCCCGCCATCTCGAGGGTGCAGATCTTCACGAAGCTGCCTTGCACAGGCTTCACCACGATCTGATGCCAGTCTGCCGCAAGCATGGAGTCGCTGTCGCGGATCACGAGCCGCCGCGTCTCCATGATGACGCTCTTGAGAGCGTACGACAGATAGATGAACACTGACGTTGCGACAAGTCCGCCCGAGAAGAACGAGCAGAGGCCTACCGCAAGATACCGCAGGGACGCATCACCCGGAGGGATCACCCTGTAGTAGTACATCGCCGAGATGACCAGCAAGACGGCGGGGAGCAGGGGCAGGATGCACAAGAAGAGCACCCTGCCCCTGTTCGCGTGAATCGTGCGTGTCTCGAGCGAGATCGGTGCTGACGCAGCGGCTCGCTTCTCGGTTGGCTTCATCTGCCTGAGCAGATCGGTCTTATCGTCGCCAAAGCGATATGGGTTGTTTGTCTTTGAGTCGTCTCCCATGTTCGCCACACCCGTCTCCGGTTGTTCCGGCTGATGGGTTCGACATTGCAGCGACAGATCCTGTGCCGAGCGAGGCTCGAGCGTGGGTCTCACGCCCCCGTGGCTACGCCTCTCTCTGCGGCTGTTCAGGCGTGGGACAGACGCTCGCGCAGCTCCTCGAGCGCAGCCTCCGCACGATCAGCAGATGTGTCGGCGGGTCCGACACTGGCCTCGACAGCCGCGAGCGCCTGCTGCACGGATGAGAGAGACGCGTGCACCTGACGAACCGCGTCGCGGATCTCGCGCGCCGAACCGCTCACGTCGACACCGGTGCGATCGGACTTGATGACGGCCACCGACGCGTCGGTGAGCGACAGGCAGGTCTCCGCGAGACGAAGTTCAGAGAGGCTCGGCGTCAGGGCGCCATCGATCTGGCTGCTTCTCTGCAGCGCCTCGGTCAGGGCCTCACGCGCATCGTCGAGAACCGCGAGCACGCCGTTCTCCGACGGGAGGCAGGTGCGCAGGTCTTGCAGGCAGACAGCAGCGCTCTCGAGGTTGCGGGTGATGCCACGGCCATCACCAACGGTGCGAGCGGCACCGATCTCGCAGTCATGAAGTCCGTTGCGAGCGCTCCACAGCTGGAAGTCGAGCTGCTCACCAGCCCCCCGGACGTTGCGGCTGGGCGTATCGGCCTCTGCCTGCGCGAGCGGACCTTCGAGGCGATGCACGTCGCTTCGCGCGCGGTTCACCGTGAAGTCAGCATACTCGACATCAGACTGCGCGTCCGCCAGGCCTTGGCGAGCCGAGCGGAGATGCTCGAGGGCAAGATCGAGGGTGGTCCCAGAATCGGTGACGGTGGAGGTCCGAGGGCAGGCGATCTCTGCTGAGGGAGGCGCATCGACCGCGGCGCGCAGCGACGGCGACGGCGACGCAGGGGAATCAACAGCGCCGAACGCTGACGCGTCGCTGGTGGCGTAGAAGTCGACCCCTTCCTCGCACGCGATGCACTCGCGGGGAAGGGAGACGTGGAGCAAGCCACTCTTTCCGCACGACGGATCCGTGACGGGGATGCGTATCACGTTCGCATTCTGGATGGCGTCCAAGCGCTGGCGGTATCCCTGCTGCTGATCTCACGGCTCGCGACGCACTGGGGGGGCAGTGGCGTTGCGGCGGCGGTGTTCTCCAAGAATATCCGCACAGCGATGGCGAGACAATTAACAAG